>CBHRAM010000298.1:0-4805 GCA_966076165.1 uncultured Chitinophagaceae bacterium | reverse complement strand
ACACAGCCTCGAAAAATTTCTGGCGCCGATCTTTGCTGAATCAACCAAACTGGCCGAGCAGCATCACCTGGCAGCTTCGCAGGAATATATCATGATGGGTGCTTCAACAGCAGCGATTGTTATTGTGATCCTGTTTGCGGTCAACAGTTATAAAAAATACCAGTCAACAGAAGAAGAAACGGCCGGTGTATCCAAACTACTTGAAAACAAATGGTATGTTGATGAACTCTACGATGCAGTGATCGTGAATCCTCTGAATGCAGTGGCGGGCTTCTTCAAAAATATTGTGGAAAAAAGCGGTATCGACGGACTGGTGAACGGAGTAGGCAGGCTGGTGGGGTATGGTTCACGTCAATTACGGTTATTGCAAAGTGGCCAGGTAGGCAGTTATATATTGATGATGGTATTGGCCATGGTGGTATTCATACTCGTTTGGTTCAATGATGCCACCATCATGCGTTTTTTAGAAAAAATATTTTAATAAGGTTAGTAGCGTTAAAGAAAGAATATGATCCCTGTTTTACTCATATTGATCCCCCTGGTTACCGGTTTGGTAAGCTTCTTTCTGAAGCAGCCGGGCACTGCAAAGAACTGGGCAGTTTTATCAGCATTGGTTACACTGGCAGTTGCCGTGGTTGGTATATTTTTCCTGCCCGCTGATCAACTCTCGTATGATGCAGCCTGGTTGCCGGATCTCGGAAGCCGGTTCACACTTTCAGCTGATGGAATGGGTAAGATGTTATGCCTCTTAACAGCAGTATCATTCCCATTGATCTTTTTAGCTACCTATAAGAACGAATACAGCAACGCACATAATTTTTATGGATTGATGTTATTGAGCCAGGCAGGTTTATTGGGTGTATTCCTTGCTGCTGATGCATTGGTGTTCTACTTTTTCTGGGAACTGGCACTGATCCCTGTTTATTTTCTCTGCTCTATCTGGGGTGGTAACAAACGGATCGCAGTCACTTTTAAATTTTTCATTTATACGTTCATCGGTTCCTTGCTGATGCTGGCGGGTATCTTATACCTCTACTTCCATTCGGCAGACCATTCCTTTGCGATCAAATCATTTTATCATATTAAGCTGGCTGCCAAAAGCGAGAACCTTGTCTTCTGGTTATTCTTTGTTGCTTTCGCCATCAAGATGCCGGTATTCCCTTTTCATACCTGGCAGCCCGATGCATATGAGCAATCGCCTACAGCCACAACTATGGTCCTGAGTGGCATCATGGTGAAAATGGGCATCTTTGCGGTTGTTCGTTGGTTGATTCCCGTATTTCCGAATGCTTCGGCACATTATGCCAACCTGGTGATCATTCTTTCGGTAACAGGTATGCTGTATGCATCATTGATCGCGATCCGCCAGGATGATATCAAACGATTGATCGCTTATTCTTCCATTGCGCACATCGGTTTAATGTGTGCCGCACTTTTCTCTCTTAATAAAACAGGATGGGAGGGTGTGATGATCCAGATGTTCAATCATGGTGTGAATGTGATCGGCTTATGGATCGTTGCAGATGTGATCGAACAGAAATTGGGTACACGTAAATTCAGTGAATTAGGCGGACTGGCACAGAAAGCACCGGTGATGGCTATCTTATTGGTAGTGATGGCATTGGCCAATATTGCTTTGCCATTAACCAATGCATTCGTTGGTGAGTTCCTGATGTTTAACGGGCTGTTCCAATACAATATGGTCTTTGCGGCCGTAGCAGGTATCAGCGTGATATTAGCGGCTGTGTATACCTTGAATATGGTGCAGAAAGTGTTATATGGCAATACCGTAGCAACAACAGAAAATGCCACCGAAATGAGCGGCAATGTGCAGCTGGTGCTGGTGATATTAACAATAGGCGTGATCGTTTTGGGTGTTTACCCACAACCATTGATCGATCTTACAAAAGATACGGTCAACGCGATCCTGGTAAAATAGTTCAGTTAAAATAAGCCCGTGAGCAGTCATGGGTTCAAGATAAGTTTATGAATGCAATCATTGTTTCTGCTTTAATGGGAGTTGTTATGATGTTCAGCGGCATCCTGGTGAAGAACCGGTCTGCTGTAACTTCTATTGCGGTTATCGGCCTGGTAGTATTGCTGGTATCGAATATCCTGAATACCTACGGAATCTGGTCAATTCAGGTGGATACAAAAGGGCTGTTGAGTTTTGAGAAATTCGGGATGTTCTTTACTTCCATTGCCATTACCGCCACGCTGATCTATGTACTGCTTACCGGAAAAGAAATTGAAAATGCAGGCACATATGTGGCCGATTATTATGCACTGATCTTTTTTGTTTTATGTGGTGTGGGTATCCTCTCTTCCTTTAACGGATTGCTGATGTTGTTCATCGGTATTGAGATCCTGACCATTCCTTTGTATATCCTTACAGGTTCCGACAAAAAGAATTTGAAAAGCAATGAAGCCGCGTTAAAATATTTTTTAATGGGTTCTTTCTCAACCGGTATCATGCTCATGGGTATCACCCTGATCTATGGTGCTACCGGGGCCTTTGCTTTGGGAACAGGTTCTCTGGCCCCTTCTACCGGCCTGCTCATGCCTTCATTCCTTGAAGTAGCGGGTGTGATCCTGTTATTTGTTTCCATGTGTTTTAAAGTATCTGCTGCCCCCTTCCATTTCTGGACACCCGATGTGTACGATGGGGCACCCGCAGTATTCACCTCTTTCATGGCAACGGTTGTAAAAGCTGCCGGGTTCATGGCCTTTGTACGGTTGTTTGATAACCATACCAATATTCTCGGACCAAGCTGGCATATCCTGCTCGGTTTTGTGATCGTAGCCACTTTGCTGATCGGTAATATCACAGCCGTATTTCAGCAGAGTGTAAAAAGAATGCTGGCTTACTCCAGTATTGCGCAGGCGGGCTTTATGCTCTTTGCTTTGTACAGTGTGAATGACCTGGCTAAAGAGGGGATCCTGTTGTATGCGGTGGCATACAGCCTGGCTACGATCGGCATATTCGCGGTTCTGATCAAAATGAAAGACTATACTTTCGACGGTTTTAACGGACTTGCCAAAACACAGCCGGCGCTTGCCCTAGGTGCTACCGTTTGTTTATTATCACTCTCCGGCATACCGCTTACCGCGGGGTTCTTTGCCAAATACTATATGCTGGCATCCATGGTAAAAGCAGATGGCTCTATCTGGCTGGTGATCGTTGCCGTTCTGTTTGCAGCCGTGAGCGTGTACTACTATTTCCGTGTGATACAGGCTATGTATTTTAAAGAAGGCGAAGCGGCTGTTTCCCCGGTAAGCACAGCCTTCAGGATCGGGCTGCTGGCCCTGGCTGCATTGATCATCCTTGTGGGTGTATTTCCTTCCCTGGTGCTCAATTGGTTCTATTTTTAACCGCTCTTCACAATTATCAACCGCCATGTGGGGTGTTCGGTATTCTCAATTATCTTTATGGAGATGAACACTAAAGGAATGACCACCCTCGACTCACTTTCGCTGGCCTGGCGAACCGTACGCAGTAATAAATTACGTACCGGTATCACAGTGGCCATTATTGCCTTTGGTATCATGGCACTGATCGGTATTATTACGGCCATCCAGGCGATGAACCAGAGCCTGAAAGAGAGTTTCTCATTCATGGGTGCCAATGCCTTCAGTATCCGCTATAAAGACTCCCGTGTGCGTTTTGGCGGCGGTGGTAACCGTAACAGGGATATCACAAAGACCAAACGGGGCATGAAAGAGAAAAAATCAAACCTCGATAAACCCATCCGTAAAGAAGAAGCTGAATTTTTTAAAACCCATTATTTTTTTCCGGGTGCAAAAGTGAGTGTGTACAGGCGTGGACCGGGTGCACAGGAAATTCATTATGAAGAAAAGAAAACCAACCCGCAGATCACAGTATGGGGTGGTGATGAAAATTATATCACCGTGAACGGCTACCAGATCGAACTGGGCCGTAACCTGAATAACCTTGATGTAGAAAGCGGCCGTAGTGTATGCCTGATGGGAAGCAATGTGGCCACCAAACTTTTCGGCGACAGGCCGGAGAAATGTATTGATAAGATCATTCGGGTAGGAAGCCTTCCCTATCGTGTTGTAGGGCTTTTAAAAAGCAAGGGTTCCAGTGCTATGATGCGGCAGGATGATATGATCCTCACCTCTTACAATAACGTAAGACATTTTGAAAACGCAAACCCATCTTACCTCGTAGGGGTAATGGTCAATAATGTACAGGAACTGGATGTGGCCACGGATGAAGCAACTTCTGTATTCAGAGCCGTAAGAAAATTACAACCTCCTGATGAAGAAAATTTTGTGATCGAACGCAGCGATAAATTTGCAGAGCTCTTTATCGGGTTCCTTAGCAGTATCACGGGGTCTGCCGGTGCTATCGGACTGATCACACTGATCGGTGCGGCAATCGGCTTAATGAATATTATGCTGGTAGCAGTAAACGAACGTACCAAAGAAGTGGGCCTGATCAAAGCCATTGGTGGGAAGAGTAAGAATGTACGCCAGCAATTTCTTTTCGAAAGTATGATCATCAGCCTGCTGGGCGCATTCTTCGGAATTGTACTGGGGGTACTGGTCGGAAACCTTTTCTCTATCGTGCTCAAAACAGGCTTTGTGGTTCCCTGGGCCTGGGTGATCATCGGTATTGTGATCTGCTCCATTGTAGGCCTCGCCGCAGGGATCTATCCTGCTATGAAAGCAGCCAGATTGAATCCGATTGTGGCATTGAGGTATGAATAGTCATGGTGAGTAGTGGGGGGGGGGGGGGGGGGGTTGATTGTAGAGGTTTTATCTAGAACGACGAGAAAAAA
>CBHRAM010000297.1:0-4810 GCA_966076165.1 uncultured Chitinophagaceae bacterium | reverse complement strand
TTCTTAAAATCGCCATCCGGTTGAAAAGTGGCATAATGCCCCATGGCGAACAGTACGGATGCAGTCTTGGGAAAGTTATATCCAATCCCTGCTTTGTATTCGTAGTAATTGAAATCGTGAATTACTTTCTGTGAACGCACCTGTGCCTCGGCGAGCATGCTCCACTTTTTGTTGAAAGTAAATTTTGAGCTGACAACATTCCAGGTTCCCAAACCCGGTGTTTGAGCAAAAGTGTTGGTTACCGACAACAAGAAAGCCACCCCAAAGATGGCTTTATGAAAAGATCTGTTCATTCTATCTATTGCAGGGTTAGGTCTCAGTGCTTAATTGTTTTACAGGTAATGAAACCATTGCTTATTAATATCCCAGTTCTCAAATTCACGGGCTACCTCTGACAGGAATTTGGCCCCAATACTTCCATCTACGATCCTGTGATCGTAACTCATAGAAAGGTACATCATATGCCTGATGCCGATCGTATCACCTTCCTGGGTCTCGATCACCACGGCACGTTTTTTAATGGCACCAACGGCCATAATGGCCACCTGAGGCTGGTTAATGATCGGTGTGCCCATCAGGCTGCCAAAAGTGCCTACATTGGTTAGGGTGAATGTGCCGCCCTGTGTGTCCTCCGGTTTTAATTTGTTGTTGCGGGCTGCATCGGCCAGGCCGTTCACGGCTTTGCTTAAGCCAACAATATTCAATTGGTCTGCTCCTTTGATCACAGGAACGATCAGGTTACCGCTGGGTAAAGCCGTTGCCATTCCTATGTTCAGGTCTTTTTTGATGATGATATTGTCTCCATCCAGTGAACAGTTGATCAAAGGGAAACGTTTCATCACATTCACAATACATTCAATGAACATAGGGGTGAACGTGAGTTTGGTGCCTTCTCTTTTTTCGAATTCGTCCTTTACTTTCTGTCTCCACAAAACCATATGGGTTACATCCGCTTCTGCAAAACTGGTCACATGCGGGCTCACCTGCTTACTGTTCACCATGTGTTTGGCAATCAGTTTGCGCATTCTGTCCATTTCAATGATCTCGGTAGCACCGGTTAATACAACGGAAGCCGGATCAGCAAACTTGCCCGAATAAGCAGCAGGAGTATAACTTTCAGTAACAATAGGTGCTGGAGCTATTTTCGGAATAGAAGCGATCACAGGTATGTTTTGCACCGGAGCCGGGGTATATGCCGGAACGGTACCTGCTTTCTTATCCGATACATATTGTAAGATATCTTTCTTGGTAACCCTTCCTTCATTGCCTGTGCCGGGTATTCTTTCCAACTCGCTCAAAGGAATACCTTCACTATTGGCAATATTCAATACCAAAGGAGAATAGAAACGGTTGATGGCGGGTTTATCAGTCAGAACAACCGGTGGTTCCTCAGGTGTGTATGGGATCTCGGGTTCAGTAGTGGCACTTGCGTAAAATTCTTCTGCGATTTTCATGGCAGATGCAGGCTCAGAAACAGCAACTGCCTGTACAGGTATTTCTGCAACGATCTCAGGCTCAGGAACGACAACAGGAGCGGGTGCCGGTTCAACAATGGCAGCAGCAGGTACATGTGTAGCCACGCCGTTGGCATCTGTAGAGATACGTGCAATAACGGTTCCGATGGGAACCACATCATTTACATTGAATAATATTTCGGTGATGATGCCTTCTGCTGTTGAGGGTACTTCGCTGTCCACTTTATCAGTCGCGATATCCAATACAGTTTCATCCTGATTTACACGTTCCCCCACCTGCTTATGCCATTTCAGGATGGTGGCTTCCATGATACTCTCGCCCAATTTGGGCATCACCAGTTCAGCAATTGCCATACTATCGTTCTGTTTTTATGCGAATAAAGGTTCTTTTATCAGTATTACCCTGCATCCTTCTCTACCTCAGTTCACTGATTCTATCGGAAAAGTACTCAAAGGCCAACTGATTTGCAAATGTATCGGTTGCGTTGTAAAAACGAACACCTGTTAGCCGTTTTCCTTGATAAAGATACGTAAAAGGTTGAGCGCATTGGTAGCGGTCAATTCTATATTGATCTTACGGTCAAACCGGAAATGGAACAGGCGCGTAACCGTTTTCTCTTTATTGGCTACAGCGATCCATACCATACCCACAGGTTTTTCAGGGGTAGCGCCTGCCGGCCCCATGATCCCGCTTACGGCAACGGCATAATCCGTTTGCATGATATTGAGTACGGACCTGACCATCTGTTTAACTGTATCCTCGCTCACGGCCCCTACGGTCTGCAGGGTATCTTCACTTACATGTAAGACCCTTTTCTTGATGGAATTATCATAACTCACTACGCTGCCCATAAAATAAGCGGAGGAGCCTGCATGACTGGTTACCAGGTGTGCAATATAGCCACCGGTACAACTTTCAGCGGTTGATAGGGTTTTGCCTTTCTCTTTCAACAACCTACCCACTACCAGTTCCATAGGTATATCTTCATCCACCACCAGAAACTCTTTTACTTTCTCTTTTAATTGAGTGAATAGTGAATCGATATCCTTTACCAACAACGTTTGATCAAAACCGAAGGCAGTTAACCGTAACCTCACCATCCCATAATTGGGTAGATACGCCAGTTTAATATGTGCGGGAAGGGAGGCTTCAAAATCTTTGATCAGTTCTGCGAGAAAGGATTCGCCAACACCTGCGGTGAGCAGGGTTCTGTGTTCGATAAAACCTGTCTGGAATAATTCGGGGATCAGTTGAACCACATGGTGGGTCATGATCCATTTCATCTCATGCGGTACACCGGGCAGTGAGATAAAGATTTTCCCCTCTTTCTTAAACAGCATACCCGGAGCCGTTCCTCTTTCATTCTTTAAAACCGTACAGGTATCCGGAACCTCGGCCTGTTTGGCATTACTTTCGATCATCGGGCGTTTGAGGATCCTGGTAAAAATATCGGTAACATGATCCAGCGTGGGTTGGTGAACCACCATCTTCCCGCCAAAATATTCGCATAACAGGGGCTTGGTAATATCATCTGCGGTAGGGCCCAGGCCGCCGGTAATGATGATGACGGATGCCTGTTTGCTTTCCTCATCCAGCGCCTGCCAGATATCATCCCATACATCACCCACAGCCACCCGGTGTTTAACGGGGATCCCGATCTTATTCAATTCCTGGGCGATAAAAGCACTATTGGTATCGATCACCTGTCCGATCAATAATTCATCTCCAATGGTAATGATCGATGCAAAAACTTTTTCCATAGTCGGGTTCCGCTTAATTTTAGTGCAAGGTAATTGTCAAACATGAAAAGACTCATTTGGTTTATCGGTTTATTGGTTTATTCGTTTATTGGGAATGCTCAATCCGTTCAGGAACGATTGGCGAAAGCCATGGCGGTTTTGCAGACGGATCCGCAATTGAAGCATGCAATAGTGGGTTTTTCTGTTGTGAAGAGCGAAACCGGTGAAAAGGTATTTGAGGTAAATGCGCAAACAGGCTTAGCACCAGCGAGTTGTCAAAAAATTATTACCAGTGCCGCAGCAATGGAGATCCTGGGGCCATCTTATCGCTATCAAACGGTTTTGGGCTATGATGGCAGGATCAATCATGATACACTGAATGGGAATGTCTATGTATTTGGCAATGGCGACCCCAGTTTGGGCAGCTGGCGTTTTGATTCAACCAAAGAACAGCTGGTAATGGATCAATGGGTAGCCGCACTACGCAACAAAGGCATCCGCAAGATCGCAGGCAACCTGGTGGGCTATACCGGAAACTGGCAACCCGAGATCATACCCGGTGGATGGATCTGGGATGATATCGGCAACTATTATGGTGCAGGTGCCGCCACATTAAACTGGCGCGAAAACCAATACGATCTGATCTTACAGTCAGGCGCTTCCGTTGGTGATAAAGTATCTATTGTGGCTATGCGACCCCAACCTTATGGCATAAGCCTCGAGAGCCGCGTACTATCTGCCGCAAAAGGCTCGGGCGATAATGGTTATATCTATCTTCCGCCCAATGCCACCAAAGGGTATGTAACGGGCACTATTCCGGTTGATGAGAAAGCCTTTGTGATCTCCGGTTCTTTTCCCGACCCCGCTTTACAGTTGCTGGCAACACTGGATGATAAACTCGGCAGCGGCAGGGCAAGACGGTTTTATGCATGGAAAGAAGCGAAAGCACCTGTGTTTACCGCATTCTATACCCAATACTCACCCACACTCGACAGTCTCAATTACTGGTTCATGAAGAAAAGCATTAACCTGTATGGGGAAGCCCTGGTAAAGACCATCGCTTATGAAAAAACAGGTAAGGGTTCAACTGAAAAGGGGGTGGAGCAGGTAAGGAAATTCTGGAAAGAACAGGGAATAGAATCTTCGGCATTACATATCATTGATGGCAGCGGACTTTCTCCACAAAACAGGGTAACGGCAGATGCCCTGGTGAAAGTATTGCAGTATGCCAGAAGCCGGCCCTGGTTTCCTTATTATGAAGATGCTTTGCCCATATTTAACCAGATGAAACTGAAAAGCGGTACCATTGGCGGGGCCAAGAGTTTTGCAGGATATCATACAGCCAAAGACGGAACTGCCTACACCCTTGCCATCATCGTCAATAATTTTGATGGATCGGCAGGAGAGGTGGTGAAGAAAATGTTTAAGGTGTTAGATGAGTTAAAATAACCAACAAACAACTGCGCCTTCGCGCTTTTGCGTGCAAATAAATTCACGCAAAGTCGCGAAGGCGCAATTAGGGAAGAGGAATCATAAAGCAAACCCTAACTTTAAAACAAAATAACCTGCCATGAGCGAACAGAATTTTAAAAACC
>CBHRAM010000296.1:0-4857 GCA_966076165.1 uncultured Chitinophagaceae bacterium | reverse complement strand
GCGGCCCAAAACCGCGCCTTTGCGCCTCTGCGTGCAAAAAAAATCAATTCTCCGCAATCCGCACATCAATCATCTTCATCTGCAAATTTTTCTCGCCGTTCCATTCATTTTCATCGATCGTGAAAACAATGTCAAGCGGTTTCTGCTGTTGGAGTAACGGGAATTTATCGGCCATATTAAAGCCGATACCGGTGAGGGTAATATGGGTTTGTTTGAGTACAAAACGGATATGTTGTTCTTTCACAACTTTAGAGAAGCCGGTATCCATTACGTTTCTTGCAATAAACACGGGCCGCATATTTTCCGGGCCAAAGGGTTCCATCTGGGTAAGGATACTGTAGAAGCTTTCTGTGATCTCGGAGAAATGGATCTCTGCATCAATGATGATCTCGGGTATCAACAGGTCGTCTGTAATGAGCTTGCTGACCTCTCTCTCAAAACTATCTGCAAATGCCTGTACGTTTTCAGGGAGCAGTGTCATGCCTGCTGCTGCAAAGTGGCCGCCATATCCCAATAAATGTTCACGGCAGGCGTGAATGGCTTCATATAAATTAAACCCGGCCACACTCCTGGCAGAGCCGGCAACATAGTCGCCGCTTCTTGTTAAAACGATTGTTGGCCTGTAATAGGTTTCAATCAGGCGGCTGGCTACGATACCTACCACACCTTTATGCCAATGTTCCTGAAAAACTACAGTGGTTTTTTTGGAAGCGGCATTGGGATCGTTCTGAATAATGGCCATGGCTTCTTCTGTAATGCTGCTGTCGGCTTCGCGACGGTCAACATTATCGCTGTGCAGCATTTCTGCGAAGGCAAGGGCCTGGGTATAGTCTTTCTCAACAAATAGCTGAACCGCTTTGCGTGCATCATCCATGCGCCCGGCTGCATTTACCCTTGGCGCGATCACAAATACGAGATTACTGATATGCATTTTTTTCTGAACACCTGCCAGCTGCATCAGTGCTTTGATACCGGCACATGGGTTCTCATTAACTTTTTTCAAACCATAAAAAGCCATGGTCCGGTTCTCCCCGGTTATCGGAACAATATCTGCAGCGATGGCTGTGGCAACAAGGTCGAGGTAGTTAAGATAAGATTCATCAGGCAGCCCGAGTTTTTCTGCCAATGCCTGCATCAGTTTAAAACCAACACCGCATCCGCATAATTCTTTGTAAGGGTATTTACAATCAAGCTGTTTGGCATTGAGTATCGCAACTGCAGGAGGTAATTCTTTATCAGGCAAATGGTGATCGCAAACAACAAAATCAATACCCAATGTTTTTGCATAGGTGATCAGTTCCACAGATTTGATACCGCAGTCGAGCGATATGATCAGGGTAAATCCATTCTCCTTGGCAAAATCAATCCCCAGTCTGGAAACCCCATATCCTTCCCGGTAACGATGCGGGATATAAAAATCGGTATCGCTGTAGATCGCATGAATGAATTGGAAAACACTGGCAACCGAAGTGGTGCCATCAACATCATAATCGCCAAAGACCAGGATCTTTTCACCTTTTTCAAAAGCGGATAAGATACGGGCAACCGCTTTATCCATGTCTTTCATCAGCCATGGATCATGCAGTTCGGTTAATTGCGGACGGAAATATTGTTTGGCTTTGTCAAAATCATCAATCCCACGCTGGGTAAGTATGCGGCAGAGGGTCTTATTAATTTTCAGGGCTTCCTGCAGGGCCGTTGATCTTGTTTCATCGGCCTGTAATATGTTCCATCTTTTCTGCATCAATAGGTACGGTCGGTGGTATAACGAACCAGTTCTTCGAGGGCTTTACGGATATCCGAATCGGGAAACTGGTATAAGATGGCAAGTGCTTCATCGCGGAACGAGATCATTTTTTCTGTGGCATAACGGATCCCACCACTGTCTTTTACGGACTGCAGTACAAAATCCACTTTTTCTTTTTGGGTGTTCTCGTTCTTAACGATGTAGATCAGCTTGCGCTTTAATTCAGGGGTACAGTTATTGAGTGTATAGATCAAAGGGAGGGTTAGTTTTTTCTCTTTGATATCATTACCGGTCGGTTTACCGATATCGGTGGTGCCATAATCAAAGAGATCGTCTTTGATCTGGAAAGCCATACCTACTTTTTCTCCGAAGTTTTTGAGCCTTTGCACATCTTCGGGGTTCTCAAAAGTGGTAGAAGCGCCGGCAGCACAGGCCGAGGCGAGCAGCGAAGCTGTTTTTCCTTTGATAATATCGTAATAGATCTCTTCATTGAGATTGAGTTTGCGGGATTTTTCGAATTGCAATAACTCACCCTCGCTCATCAATTTGAAAGCTTCTGTTAAAATTTCAAGTACCAGATGGTCTTTATTGGTAAGGGAAAGGAGCAGGCCTTTGGATAAAAGATAGTCACCTACTAAAATGGCAATCTTATTCTTCCAAAGTGCATTTACAGAAAAAAAACCCCTTCTTTCGAGGGAGTCGTCTACCACATCGTCATGCACCAGGGTGGCGGTATGTACCAGCTCTACCAGAGAGGCCGCCCGGTAAGTACTTTCATTTACCGGCCCCCCTAATTTGGCACTTAACAGCACAAACATGGGCCTCATCTGTTTTCCCTTCCTTTTTACGATATACTGCATGATCCGGTCCAATAAAGAGATCCTGCTTTTTACGGCCTCTTTAAAGTGTACTTCGAACATGACCAATTCTTCTGATATAACCTTTTTCGCTAAGTTCATGGGTAAAATATGGTGCAATATAAGATTGATATGGGCAATATGCCCCATACAAGCAGCGTTAATTGGCGTATTGCGGTCTTTACCTGAGATTTACCGCAGTTAATTAATCGGCATAAAAATTGTACAATTCCCCCAATATGTCTAATTTTGCGGAGTTATCCACAACGAATAATCATTTTTACTAATAAACATCACTATGGCAAGCAAAAAGTACATTTTAGTCGCGGCACTGATCGTTCTGATACAGTCGGTCGGTTTAGCCCAAACAGATTGGGGATGGGATTGGAAAGACACATCCAAAGTTTCCGTTAAGAACCTTCCTCAGCACAATGAATTCCTGAACAACCAGTACCCTTACCCGGCTATGCCGCGTAACCAGTGGGAATTAGGTTTTTCATTAGGTAATTCACGTATTATCGGTGAAGTAGCCAACTATAAGTTTGGATACGGTGCCGGCGTTTCTCTGCGTAAAGCATTGAACAACATGATCTCTTTAAGAGGTGGATTTCTTTACCAGCAATCTACCGGTATCAATCCTTACCTGAGCACTACCACTGCGGGCGACGGATTTATCACTGCCACTACTCCTTACCGTGCTTTTGACGGATATGGTGCGTATTCAGTGTATAAGCCAACGCAGGCAGCGAACGTGTACAAAGCATTTGCAGCAAACTATCGCAGCAAAAGCTATTCAGGTGTGTTTGATATGATCTTCTCCCTGAATTCACTCAGCCACTACCGTGGTAATCCTAAGTGGGATGTATACCTGTTTGGTGGTTATGCGCTGGTTGCCAACGACGTTGATACCCGTTTGGCATTGGGCGGCAATCCTTCAACTCCATTTGATTTTACAACCGTTAACTATACCGGTTCAAAATCAAGCGTTCAGGATGCCGTAAACAACCTGCTGAAAACAGCTAACACCGGTGGTTCAAAAGACAATTTTACCAATGCACCTGTTAGAGAGAGAAGGGATGATATCGGAACCGGTAACCTGGTGATCACTCATTCACTTACTTATGGAGCCGGGTTCTCTTACAAACTGAGCAACAAAGTAAACATCGGATTTGAAGACCGTGTGATCAATACTTTCAACGGTGATCAGGATGGTTACAATACCGGAGCAAGCGATCTGATGAACTATGCTTCTGTTAAACTGAACTTTAACCTGGGTAATAAATCTAAAAGAGTTGAACCATTATGGTGGATCAACCCAAACAACTTTGTATACAGCGAGCTGAACTCACCTAAGCACATGAAAATGCCAAAAGTGGTTCTGCCTGATGCTGATGCTGATGGTGTAACAGACCAGTTTGACCTTGAGCCAAACACTCCAAAAGGTGCACCGGTTGATAGCCATGGTGTTTCTAAAGATACCGATGGTGATGGTGTACCTGATTACAAAGACAAAGAAGTGTTGACTCCGAAATCATGTTTCCCTGTAAACAATGACGGTGTGGGTTCTTGCCCAGAGCCTGCTTGTTGCAAAGAGATCAAAGACATGATGGCTAACTGGAAACCAGCTGAAAAAGCTCCTGAATGTGCTATTGGTAACTTACCAAGCGTACAGTTCAAAGGCAATGCTAAACTGTCTAAAGATGCGATGGCTGTTTTAAACACAGCTGCTGCAAAGATCAAAGCAAACCCAACCTGTAAAGTGAAAGTGATCGGTTACGGCACTTCAAGCAAATCTGCTCAGCAACTGAGCTGGGAGCGTGTAAATGCTGTTATCAAATACCTGGTTGAAAAACAAGGTATCTCTGAAAGCCGCTTATTATTCTTCTATGCACAGGATGGCGATGCCAACACTGTTGATCTTCAGGGAACACTGGAAGACGGTCCTAACACAGTACCTGCTCCACATCCAAACCTGAAAGGAAAATAATATCTCTGATTTATCAGATGTAGATATGAATTAAAAAATCCCCGCTTTTAGCGGGGATTTTTGTTTTTGTGAGGTAAGGATTATGACCCGAATAAATTGAAATGTAATTCTCCGAAATTCTGCAGCGAAGAAAGTTTAAGGTCGGCGGCTCCCCATTTTTCGTCTTTGATCTGGGAGATATGCGGTACCACTACACAGGCCATACGTGCTGCTTTTGCGGCGATCATACCGTTAAAAGAATCTTCGAAGCAGATACACTCAACAGG
>CBHRAM010000295.1:0-4870 GCA_966076165.1 uncultured Chitinophagaceae bacterium | reverse complement strand
TCACAAAATCCCAGCCAGCGGATCTCGTGTAAAGTGTATTTGCTTCCGTTGATCAGCGCCAACCCGTAGAACAATAAACAAACCGGTGCCACTAACCCACCATATCCCCAACTGATAAAACGGATAGCAACGATACCACCCACTACAAGCGGGATCAGGGTATTCCATAATAATTTTTGTGCCGTGATGCCCCAGATCGCGATCCCGGTTTTTCTGCTGCGTAAATAGGTGAAGAAGAAAGCAACGATCAATGCTGCCAGAAAAGTAGTAGCCCCGATCGTTAATAAACGGGTTTGCACATCGCTGCCTGTTTCAAATGCCAGCTGGCGGTAATCCAACCCTTTCGCACGCTCTTCAAACATCAGCCGGTAGGCAAAGAAAGATCCGCCAAGCGCACAGATCCCGGCCCCTATCCCGCTTAAGCCACTCAGGCTGATGAAGCGGCTGCTTTTTTCCATCATCTGACGGATATCATGCAAGGATTCGAGGTGTTCGTTTTTTGCATCCATAAAAGTACTTTGAAATACAAAGTAAATGGATCCTTTTCTATCCCGCAAGTTTTTTTACAAATAATCCGGTAAGAAAATGTTAAGTGTAAAGGTTTACGAAATGCAGGCCATTATAACTTCGGCTCGCGCAGCTCTACAGGTTTGGCAGTCCTCTTCAGCATCCGCATATTCAGTAACTCTACCGTAAAAGAGAATGCCATGGCGAAGTAGACATAATTCTTCAGGTGCATATCATGCGAACGTTCACTGTCCCAGCCCTCCACCAATAATACAAACCCGATCATCACCAGAAAAGAAAGGGCCAGCATTTTAAGGGTTGGGTGTTTATGGATGAAGGCGGATATTTTAGGACTGAACAGGAACATGATGATCATGGCAATGACAACGGCAGCGATCATAACTTCCAGCCTTTTTGCCGTACCGCCGGCTGTAATGATACTGTCGAAACTGAAGACCATATCGATCAACATGATCTGGAAAACTGCCTGGGCAAAACCCAAAGGCTTGGTTTTGATACCGGCAGCAGTATCGGCTTCGCCCTCAAGTTTGTGGTGAATTTCCTTTACGGTCTTATAGATCAGGAATAAGCCGCCGGCCAGCATCACCAGGCTGGCCAGATCAAAACTTTTCCCATACAAAGTGATCAGGGCAATCCCTTTCTGGGCAAGCAGCCAGCTTAGGCCAAATAATAAAATGGTTCTTGAGATCATTCCGGTTACCATCCAGGTAAATCTTGCTTTTGGCTGGAGTGCTTTGGGCAGGCGGTTCATGATGATGCTGACGAAGATCACATTATCAATGCCCAATACGATCTCAAGAACTACCAGTACAAAAAAACTGACAAAATTTTCTGTGGTAAACAGTGCTTCCATTTTTAATTGATTGTCTGCAAATATAACAGCGGGCAGATAACTCTATGCTTTTTGCTGTGCCAACGACCGGCAGATATTTTTTGTAATAGCCGGCCCCTCGTACACAAACCCGGTCCAAACCTGTACTAAGGAAGCACCGGCATTGAGTTTTTCCCGGGCATCCGCCCCTGTGAAAATACCGCCACTTGCGATGATGGGGATTTGTCCGGAAGTTTGGGTTGAGAGGTATTGTACAACCTCCGTTGATCTTTGTCTCACCGGTAATCCGCTTAAACCACCGGCTCCGATGGCCTGGAGTTGGGAGTCTGGAGTCTGGAGTTGTTGGCGGCTGATGGTTGTGTTGGTGGCTACCAGCCCACTGAGTTTTACTTCGAAGGAAAGAGCTACGATATCATCTAACTGCTCCTGTGTAAGATCAGGCGCTATTTTTAAGAGTAAGGGCTTTTGTTTTAACTGTGCGGCATTAATATTTTGTAATTCCGACAGGATCTTTTTCAAAGAATCCTTTTCCTGCAGTTCGCGTAAACCGGGTGTATTGGGAGAACTTACATTCACCACAAAATAATCCACACAATCAAACAACTCCGTAAAACAAAGATTGTAATCTTTCCAGGCATCTTCGTTGGGAGTGATTTTGTTTTTACCGATGTTGCCACCGATGATGAGTTTGTGGTCTGCGGTCTGTGGTCTGCGGTTGTTCCAGTCGCTCAGTCTTTGTTTAATGGCAGTTACTCCATCATTATTAAAACCCATTCTGTTGATCAGGGCTTTGTCTTTGGGTAAACGGAATAACCGGGGTTTATCGTTTCCGGGCTGCCCCATGGGGGTTACGGTTCCGATCTCTACAAAACCAAATCCGAGTGCTTCCAGTTCGTTCAGGTAAAGGGCATTTTTATCAAACCCCGCACCCAACCCAACCGGATTTTTGAAACGGAGCCCAAAAACCGTTTTCTCCAGTTCGGTCCCCTCAAAGCAAAAGCCTTTTTTGATCAATGATCTGATCAAATCCACCCGGCACCCTGTTTTCAACACATTCATCGCGAAATAATGCACGTCTTCGGGAGGGAAACAGAATAGGAGTTGGCGGATGAGAGGGTAAATCATAATGTAAAGATACGCAGGAGCGATTTTGGAATTGGGAAATTGGGAAATTTTGAAATTGACCCCGGAACCTTAAAAACACGGTCTTCAGCTTGTATATGCGGCCCCGGCTCGTCTATAATCTCAATTTCCCAATTTCCCAATTCTCCCAATTTAGTTGTCTATGCAACCTTTTATTCAAAATTTCCCTACATTTGAATAGCTAAAACCGTTTGTCATGCAGGAAGCATATATCGTAGCGGGCTATCGTACCGCAGTGACCAAGAGTAAAAGAGGGGGATTCCGTTTTTTCAGGTCGGATGATCTGGCTGTGGAAGTCATTAAAGGACTGATGGCATCAGTACCCCAACTGGAAGCCAAACGGGTAGATGATGTGATCGTTGGCAACGCGGTTCCGGAAGCGGAGCAGGGTTTACAGTTTGGCCGGATCATTTCGGCACGTGCCCTGGGTATTGATGTGGCCGGCATTACCATTAACCGGTATTGCGCCAGCGGGTTGGAAAGTATTGCTACCGCTACTGCCAAGATCCGGAGCGGTATGGCAGAATGTATCATTGCGGGCGGAACAGAAAGCATGAGCCTGGTACCTACTGCGGGATGGAAGACCGTGCCTGCTTATTCTATTGCCAAAGATGAACCCGATTATTACCTGAGCATGGGCCTTACCGCAGAAGCCGTGGCCAAAGAATTTTCGGTTAGCCGCGAAGACCAGGATGCATTTGCATTCAACTCACATCAGAAAGCGATGGGGGCTATACAGAATGGATATTTCAAATCAGGCATACTTCCCGTAACGGTGGAAGAAACCTATGTGAACGAAAAAGGCAAAAAAGCCACCCGTTCTTATGTGGTAGATACCGATGAAGGTGTTCGTGCCGATACCAATATTGAAGCTTTAGGCAAACTCAAACCGGCTTTTGCCGTTGGGGGAAGCGTAACAGCCGGTAATTCGTCGCAAACCAGTGATGGAGCGGCTTTTGCTTTAGTGATGAGTGAGCGAATGGTTGTTGAATTGGGGTTGAAACCCATTGGTAGACTGGTCAACTGTGCTTCTGCCGGTGTGCATCCGCGTATCATGGGTATTGGTCCCGTTGCGGCAATTCCTAAAGTATTGAAACAGGCGAATATGAGCCTGAATGAGATCGACCTGATCGAATTAAATGAAGCATTTGCTTCACAATCCCTGGCTGTGATCCGCGAGCTGGGCCTGAACCCGGATATCGTGAATATCAACGGAGGGGCTATTGCTCTCGGACATCCATTGGGTTGCACAGGTTGTAAACTCACGGTTCAGCTCCTGAATGATATGAAACGACTGAATAAAAAATATGGTATTGTGAGTGCCTGTGTAGGCGGCGGACAGGGAATTGCCGGTATTATTGAGAACCTGTAACAATCCATATTTGATGAGAGGACCCTGCTGAAAAGCAGGGTTTTTTTATGCCGTTTCACACCTGCTCAACTTGCTTAATATCATTAGCAGGTATGACCGATGTCATAGTTACCCCCCGGCTTCCCGAGTAATTTTAGGGTACAATTTTAAGCCATGAAAAACATTTTGGTTCCTACCGACTTTTCTGCCACAGCCAGAAACGCCGCCCGCTATGCCCTGCAACTGGCTGAACAATCCCGTGCACCTAAAGTGATCTTTTACAATGCTTACCAGGCACCGTTAATGGTAGATCCCATAGTTCCTGCGGTTCAGCTGTTGAATGAAGAAAACCTGAAAGCAGATAGTAAAGAAGCACTGGAGAAATTTGCATTATCGCTCAAAGCGTTTAGTCCCAAAGGTTGTGAAATAGATACCTATTGTGAATATGCTTTGCTCAATAACGGTTTGGATGAAGTTTGTAAAGCAACGAATTCAGGTCTGATCGTTATGGGTATCACCGGCGGCGGGATCCTGACAGAAAAACTGATCGGCAGTAATACACTGGCTGTTGCGAAACATTCAGATGTGCCCGTGATCATTGTGCCTGCCAACAGCCGTTTTACCAAAATAGAAGAAGTGATGTTGCTGAGCGATTTTGATAAAGCAGATAAGAGCATACCGGTTGGCAGGGTGAGGGAAATTGTAGAAGAAACCAAGGCCAAACTGTATGTATTGAATGTGGAAGAAGAACTGGATGAATACGGAGTTACCTATCCTTCCAATGTATTAGGTGAAAGTTATGCGGTACATACCGTGCTGAAAGACCTCAACCCCGAATACCATTTTGTAAGAAGCAACCATTACATGAAAGCAATCGATGAATTTGTGCTGGAACACCATATCGACCTCATCATCACCATTCCTAAAAAACACAGTTTCTTCGAAAGTTTATTTATACAAAGTCACACCAAAATGCTTGCTTTTCATAGCCATACCCCCCTGATGGTGACACATAG
>CBHRAM010000294.1:0-4882 GCA_966076165.1 uncultured Chitinophagaceae bacterium | reverse complement strand
AATTTGATTTAAAACTTCCTGCCAATATCATTAAAGGGGTTTGTGCCATCAGTGGCTTATATAATTTGCTGCCTGTTCAATTATGTTACGTGAATGAGATCCTGAAAATGGATCAGGCAACAGCGATCAGAAACAGTCCTGTGCATTTATCCCCTGAAACCCAATGTCCGCTGATACTCGCAGTAGGTGGGCAGGAGACTGCTGAGTATAAAGCACAAACCGATGAATTATTTACTGCATGGAAAGATAAAGGGGCCGATGTGCAGGTGATGGAAATTGAAGGAACTAATCACTTCTCAGTATTAACAAGTCTGCTGAGTGTCTCTTCACAATTGCGGGACGCAATTGAAAGATTCATGCAGATTGAAAAATAGATGGAAGGAAATTTTTAGCCGCAGATTATGATTAATCTGCGGCTAAAATAATGTTGATCATTGTTCTATATCCACTGTTGTTTTCTCACTCTCATTTCCCAATCTGTCCACCGCCACAACACTTACTTTGTTCAAACTCACTTCTTTTTTATTTTTATCGATGGCTGTTTTGGCAAACATTACAGAACGATCATTCCGGTTAAGGATCTGGTAACTCCAGGCAGTACCGTATTGGGTGTACACGATCCATCTGAAAACCTTTTCAGGGTTGGGATGTGTCCAGCCGATTGACCATTTTTCATTACTCAATATTTTTTGAACCGATGGTGCAGTAGGTGCTTTATTGCCTAACCAGGGACTGGCCGGCACGATCGCATCTTTTTTGTAACTGCTTTCTATTAAAGCAGTAGCCAGTTTTGGATTTTTGGTTACCGAGGAAATACTCCAGTGAATGGCACCATTGCTCTGCGGTAACATACCACGCGTGATCTGGATCTCGCTCATGGTTTCCGTTACGCCCTTGGTACTGGTATCACCCACATTCATTCCGGGCCATAAATGACGGTGCTTTGTATTCTCTCCGTTCCACCAGCCAAGCAAGATAGGAAAACTCAAGGGCATACGGTTAATGGGCCAATAGAGTTGTGGTGAAAAGTAATCTACCCATCCTTTGTTCAACCATAATTTGGCATCCGCATATAACGTATTGTATTGATCAAATCCTTCTACGATAGAAGGGGAGCCGGGTTTCCAGGTACCAAAGGGACTGATCCCGAACTTCACATATTTCTTCGTGGCTTTGATCTCTTTGTACAAGCGTTCTATTAATGTATTCACAGCTGCTCGCCGCCAGTCGCCGCGTGATAAATTTCCACCCTTGCGCTGATACGCTGCCCAACTTTCATTATCCGGAAAATCTTCTCCGCCATTGTATTCTGGATACGGATAAAAATAATCATCAAGGTGAACCCCATCAATATCATATCGCTTTACAATATCTTTTACCACAGCTGCGGTCTTATCCTGGGTTTCTTTTTTGGCAGGGTCCATCCAGTAATAATTCTGTTTCAGTTTCAATACCAGTTCCGGATTGGTCTTTACAATGGATTTATCACTGATCTCTTTACTGCTGGGGTGGTAAGCACGGTAGGGGTTTAACCACACATGCAATTCCAGTCCACGGTCATGCGCCGCTTCCACCCAAAACTGTAAGGGATCGTAAAAAGGAACCGGTGCCTTGCCCTGCTCTCCTGTAAGATAATATGACCAGGGTTCCAGCTCACTCTTATACAATGCATCCGCCATCGGCCTTACCTGAAAGATCACGGCATTAAAATGATGATCCTTTAAAAAATCCAGCAGGGTAATCGCTTCTTTCTGCTGTTCTTCATTGCTTAGTCCCGGTTTACTGGGCCAGTTAATATTGGCAACCGTTGCCACCCAGGCGGCACGGAATTCTTTTTCAACTACAGGTGGGGCAATATACGTTTGTGCCTGAACAAAGTTTACTGTCAGTAATATCAGCAACAGGCAAACAAGAGGGAAAACGGGTCTTTTCATAAGTAATTATTGAGGACGACTAAAGTACTTAAAACAAGTTATCAGAAGCCAATAAAACATAGATATTTCGAAAGGATTCCCGTCAGGAACACAGTTTTGTGGGAGATGAGAAATAACCGGAATTATTCAAACAAAGATTATACAGGAATGTATGTTAAAACCAGTTTCAGGTTCCCGTAATCGGGCAGTTTGGTTTATCTTGCAATTGCTATGTGGATCTACGTATTTGTATTTATTGCATCCTTTCTTGTTGACTTATTACCCTTTGTTGGGCCTCCGGCGTGGACGGTAATGGTCTTTTTTCAGATGCACTACGGGTTGAATATCTGGTTTGTATTAGTAGCAGGAGTGATCGGCTCTACACTGGGCCGTTATACACTAAGCCAGTATATGCCCTGGCTTTCCGACAGATATATTAAAGTAGAAAAAAATGAAGACCTTAAGTTTATCGGCCAGAAACTATCTACCCGCGGATGGCAGGTGCAGCTGTTTGTATTGCTGTACACACTAACCCCTTTATCGTCCACACCCTTGTTTACAGCAGCCGGTATGGCAAGAATGAAGCCTATGCAGATCATCCCTGCTTTCTTTGTAGGCAAGTTCGTTAGTGATACCGTTATGGTAATGGCGGGCGATTATGTTGCCCAGAATTCAAAAACTATCTTCAAAGGATTGGTATCCTGGCAGAATTTGCTCACCATCCTTCCCGGAATCCTCATAATATGTGTCCCGCTCTTCATTGACTGGCGCGTTTTACTAGAAAAAAAGAAGTTCCGGCTCAATTTTCATATATGGAAATAATGATGATTTGATTGTTTAAGATGGTGTTGATCCCTGCAAGGGCGTTACTTTTTTTCATGACGATAATCATAGGTATTCTGCGTATAAAGAATTAAGTTGCAATAGCTTATTCATAGAGTTGCCTGCTATAGATTCCAGACAGAAATGATTGCCAGATATGACTGTCCCTCATCATCAGAAAAAAGAGATTGATCAAGCCCTTTCGCCTGCAGGCGGAGTAACTACAGATGTCAGCGAATTCATTCTGAAATCATTTTTTGAAGAAGCTTCTTTGGGGATGGCTGTTGTGAGCCTTACCAACAAAATGATCAAAGCAAACAGGGCTTTCGCTGAGATGCTGGGCTTTACGCAGGAAGAACTTATGCATTTAACTTTTCGGGAACTTACGCATCCTGATGACCTTCCGCAGACCCAGAAATTGTTTGATCAGATCACAAAAAGAGAGATCACTAACTATAGCATTGAGAAACGGTTTATTTGCAAAAACGGAGCTTTTATATGGGTAAACGTACATGTAGCAACGGTACAGGATTCTCAGGCCAGACCGCTTTTTCTGACCATTCAGGTAGAAAACATTACAGAAAAGAAAAAAACAGCGGAAGCTTTACTCGAAAAAGAAAGCCAGTTACAGTTATTCATAAAACATAGCCCGGCAGCTTTATGTATGATGGATAAAGACATGCGGTATCTGGCTGTCAGTAACCGCTGGCTGAAAGATTATCATTTGGGGACTGCTGATGTGATCGGTAAATCACATTATGAGGTTTTTCAAACGATCCCCCAACGCTGGAAGGACGTTCACCAACGCTGTCTTGCCGGAGCGGTTGAAAAAAGTGATGAGGATTCTTTTACGCGTGAAGATGGCAGCCTTGAATGGTTAAAATGGGAGATCCAGCCCTGGCGTAAATCAAATGGAGAAATAGGTGGAATCATCATGTTAACGGAAGTGATCACTGCGATCAAAGAATCGGAGCTGATGTTTCGTAACCTGGTTGAAAGATCGATGGTAGGCGTTTATATTTACCAGGATGGTAAATTGGTCTACATCAACGACAGGTATGCTGAGATATTTGGCTATCAGGCAAGTGAATTACAGTTCATGGATGCCGCTGAAAAACTGATCTATGAGCCTGATAAAGCCATTACCCGGGATCATATTGTATCCAGGATCACCGGTGTAAAAGATTCTGTACAATACGAAGTGAGAGGCGTTAAAAAAAACGGGGACCTGATCTGGATAGACATACTGGGGTCGAACACATTATTTCATGGTGCACCGGCTATTATTGGCTCGGTGATAGATATTACCGACCGGGTAAAGAACCAGGAATTGATCACTGAAAAAGCAACACAACTGGCTGGTATTACTGATAATCTGCCGGACAGTATGGTTTACCAGGTGATCCGCGAACTGGATGGCAGGATGAATTTTGTATTTGTGAGCAGCGGGTCTAAAAAACTACTCAATTTATCGCCTGATGAGATTGTCAGGAACCCGAAGATCATGTATGACCTTGTGCACCCCGATGACCTGCCCAAGATAGTGGAAGCAAGGAATCTGTCTATTGTGCGTAAAGCAAACATGTTTGTGGAGTGCCGGTTCTTACTGGATTCCGGAGAACAAAAGACCATACAGCTCCGTTCCAACCCTCGTGAGCTGGAAGATGGGAGGATCAGTTGGGATGGGATCCTGATGGATATTACGGATAAGAAAAATGCAGAATCCAATATCCTGAAATTAAACAGGCTATACCAGTTTAAAAGCAAGATCAATGAGTTGATGCTGCGGTCGACAGACTATCACACAATATTATCTGAAATGTGCAGAATTGCAGTTGAATATGGAAAAGTAGATATGGCATGGGTAGGTCTGATTGCTGAAGATAAAGAAACGGTTAAGCCTTATGTATGGGCAGGAAATGAACAGGGTTACCTTACAAATATAAAAATTAATGCCAGAAGAGAATCTGCAGAAGGATTGGGCCCCAGCGGGAGAGCCATTCGCAGTAAATCATATTACTATTGTAATGATATTGCCAATGATCCGATCATGGAGCCATGGCGGGAAGAAGCCCTGAAACGCAATTTCCGATCTTCGATTGCTTCACCCATCATTGTAAATAATGAAGTGGTGGCTTTGTTCACTT
>CBHRAM010000293.1:0-4906 GCA_966076165.1 uncultured Chitinophagaceae bacterium | reverse complement strand
GCTGGCTGGTATGGGCGGATTCATGGACGCATTTGCCGGTGGTGGCTGGGGCGCCCTGTTAACCAGTACCTTGACCACAAAAAGAAAATCGGCCCGTTATGTGATCGGTTCGGTTTGCCTGGCAGAATTTTTTGTGGTGTTTGCCAGTGCGGTTACTTTCTTTATCCTTTTGAAACATATTCCCATATTTGATGTGCTGGGACTGATACTTGGCGGTATCATTGCCGCACCAATTGCTGCCCGTCTGGTGGGGAAACTTCCTTTAAAGACCATGTATTTTCTGGTAGGGGGGCTGGTAATCCTAACCAGCCTGCTTACTTTGTATAAATCAGTGAATTTTGTTTTGCATTAAGCATGGCTAATCCTTATCCACCAGAGCCAGCCATTGTTTAATGATGGCCTGTAACTTTTTCTCTTTGGCCTTTACATCTTTCAGATCTGTAAAAACGATCAGTCTCCTTCCGTCTTTATAATCTCCCTCCAGTAAACCGGAACTGTCTTTTACTTTGGCACCACTTGGCAATACCAGCATGATCCTTCCTTTGTGCAGATTACAAACAATGAGTTCCCTTTTGTACTCTTTGGGGTCAGATTCCTTCATCTCACCGGTATAATAAAAACTGGGGTTATTCCATTTAATACGCTCACCGATAGAGGTATCGGTACTCAGGATCAGTTTACGTAAATATGTAATGATCTTAGCCAGTTCTGGTTCGAGGTTTTGGATATGTTGGGTTACCTGGTCTTTATCGGAGGGTTTTGCGCTTTTGGGCATGTTGAAATGACCTCATTTTAGATGAGATATAAATATAATAATTCCTCAAATATTCGGGAATAGCTGTTGTGTCAGCCTTGGCCATTCGGGCAACTCATTTATTAGCCGTAAAGGGCTTTTTTGGGGGCCATAAGAACCATTAATCCCCTTTTTTTCAAAAAAATCCCCCTTTTTCTGTAACCTTACTTTCATTCTGAAGTTTCTAACCTTATCATTCAAAACCATAACGAGCCCGCTTGAACCCGCTTTCAGATAATTCGATCATGTTAAAGGTAAAAGCCGGCGACCTGGATAAGATGGGCCTGCTCTTTGAGCGGCACCACCGGCAGCTCTTTGGATTTCTGTTTCATATGACCCATGAGCGGGAGTTGAGCGAGGACCTGGCTCAGAATGTTTTCTACCGGATGCTAAAGTACCGACACACTTTTAGCGGTGAGGGAGAGTTTAAAACATGGATGTACCATCTGGCCCGGAACGTGGTAAATGACCATGGCCGCAGCCTGAAAAGAAATGTACGCCATCTGGATATTGAAGATTTTGCAGAAAGGATCGGTGGGGGAGCTTCTGCAGACATGCCGTTGCATAAGAAACAGGAACTGGCATCTTTACAACAGGCTATGGGTAAACTGAATGAGGAAAGCCGTGAGGTATTGATATTGAGTAAATTCCAGGAACTGCGGTATCACGAAATTGCCCGGATACTGGATATTACCGAAGGAGCCGTGAAAGTAAGGGTACACCGTGCGGTGAACCAATTGAAAAATATTTTTGCAAACATTGGAGATTAAATCGTTAGCAGATGAAATGTGATCAGGATAAAGAACAGGTAACCCGTTATATCAACCATGAAATGACGGATGCTGAACGCAGCAGTTTTGAGTTGCATCTTGCCGAATGCGCAGAATGCAGTGAGGAACTGGAAGCCAGCCGACAGGTATGGAACCTGATGGGAGAGATGCCGGTACCCAAAGCATCGGCAGATATGACCCATCGTTTTCAATCGATGCTGGAAGAGTATAAAGGTTCGCTTGTTGAAAAGAAAAATCCATTAGCCAACCTGCTCGATCACCTGAAACAATTATGGGTATTACAACCGCGCATGCAGTTTGCCTATAGTATTGTGTTGGTAGTTGTGGGACTTGGGTTTGGATACTTAATGAATCGTCAGGGTGCTGAAGGCAATAAAGAGATCGCAGCCCTCTCTTCGCAGGTACATGAAATGAAAGAGATGATGATGTTATCCTTATTGGAAAATCCCTCTGCCTCAGAACGCATTAAGGGAGTAAGTTTTACAAGCGAGATAAAAAGCACGAACAAAGAAGTAGTGGACGCACTCTTCTCTACGTTGAATAACGACCCCAATGTGAATGTTCGGCTGGTAACATTGGAAGCATTGACCAACCTGGCAAGTGATCCGGCAGTAAGAGAAGGGCTGGTGCAATCCATTATGCAACAGGATTCACCCCTGGTTCAATCCGCACTGGCAGATGCCATGCTGAAACTGCAGGAGAAACGATCGGTTCGGTCATTCAGAAAATTACTGGAACAGAAAGGGCTTGATACCACTATCAGGACCAAGATAGAAAAAACGATTAACCGCCTCATTTAAATTTAACCATTATGAAGAAGATATTCATTCCCCTGCTGGCAGGGTTAGTACTCTCCTGTGCCCAGGCGCCGGCCCAATCGCAGGATAGCAAAGAAGAAAAACAACGCGTAAAAGAACAGGAACGCGAAGAAAGGCAAAAAGAAAAAGAAGCCGAAAGACGCGAACGCTACCTGAAAGAATATCCTGAGCAGGCTAAGGAGCATATTACAAAAGAGTATGCGATCAAACAATCATCTGCAAGTATGCTTGCAATTTATAACCTGGATGGTTCTGTGAAAGTGGAAGGCTATGCCGGTGATAAAGTGGTGATAGAGATTGATAAAACCATTTCTGCCAGGACACCTGATATTTTAGAACAGGGTAAGAAAGAGATCAAACTGGGTTTTGAACAGATCGGTGATAGTGTGGTGGCTTATATACTGGCTCCATGGGATACCCGTCCGCATGACTGGCGCGACAGTTACGACTGGCCCGAACGCAGAAGGATCGAATACCGTTGCAAACTGGAATTCACTGTAAAAGTTCCTTACAATATGAATCTGCGTGTGTCAACGGTGAATGATGGTGATGTAACGGTGAAGAATGTTTCGGGACAATTGCGTGTGAATAATGTAAATGGAGCGATCACGATCCTGAATGCAAAAGGCACCACCCATGCACATACCATTAATGGAGACCTGAGTGTGAATTACCTGAGTAATCCACCTGAATCTTCCTCTTATTATACTTTGAATGGAAAACTGACAGCCACTTTCCAGCCCAATCTTTCCGCAGATTTTCAGTTTAAAAGTATGAACGGCGCTTTCTACACAGATTTTCCTGACGTAGAAATGCTGGCACCAACCATCACAAAGAACCAGGAAAAGAAAGGCGATGGAACGGTGTATAAAATGAACAAAGACACCAAAATGCGGATAGGCGCCGGCGGAAAACAATTCAAATTCGAAACTTTGAACGGAAATATCTATATTAAAAAACAATCTTAATCCCCAAATATGAAAACGATAAAATTAGCAGCAGCTTTTTTACTGATGATAGCAGTTACAACAGGCATCAAAGCACAGACAGAACAGAAAGAACAATTGACCGTTCCTTTAAGTGAACCGGGAAAACCCTTTAAACTGAATGTTGGATTGGTTAACGGATCCATCAAAGTGGTGAGTTATGAAGGAAAAGATATTTTGATTGATATACAGGCCGGTTCGATGACTGAAAAGAAAGCCAGAAAAGCATACAAAGATGGTGGTGTGAATGTAAATGTGAACACAAATGTAAACATGGAGAAAAGCAATTCCGGTGGCATGAAACGGATTAATGCAGGCAATAATTTTGATGTAAGTGCCGAAGAGAAGAACAATCGTGTAACCGTTCATTCTGATTCATGGAAAGGAGCTATTACGCTTACTATCAAAGTGCCTCAATCGGAAGCCGGATTAAAGTTGAATACTGTGAACGATGGTGATATTGATGTGACCAATGTGAACGGCGAAATGGAGATCAGCAATACCAATGGTGCCATTCACCTCACCAATGTATCGGGTTCTGTGGTTGCCAATACGGTAAATGGCCCGGTAGTAGCCACATTTAAAAATATTGATGCGAAGGCTGCAATGGCTTTTTCTACCCTTAATGGTAATGTAGATGTTACTTTCCCGGCTACTTTCAAAGGCAATATGAAACTGAAAACAGATATGGGAGAGATGTATACAGATTTTGATATTGAAACAGACAGAAGCCAGGCAAAAGTTAACCGCACTAATCAGAATGGTATGTATCGTGTAAGTACCGATAGCTGGATCTACGGAAAGATCAATGGAGGTGGCCCTGAAATCATGATGAAGAATATGAACGGGAATATTTATATCCGCAAAGCAAAATAGTTTTCCGACTGCTTACCCCAAAAGAAAGAGCCGCAAATTTGCGGCTCTTTCTTTTGGGTCCGTTGTTGGTCTTATGGCCAACAACAATGATACCCTAGATTATATGCTATACTAAAACATTCCATTCTCATTCACCATATTTTCCGGAACAGCCTGGCCAAAGTCCCATAACTCCTCAATACGGCCATTATGAAATCGGAATATATGCATCACCGCCAGTCCCAGCGGGAACATATCCATCACTACTTTGGAATGCACTGCCACCATATCCCCATCTTCCAACGCCCTTTGCACTTCAAAAACTTTGTTAGGGTGCTGTTTTGCATTTTCCTCCATGGCCAGCATCAGCGTTTCGCCATCACCTTTAAAATAGGCATTATGGTGTTTAAAGTTTTCTGATGCATATAAACGGAAAGCTTCTCTTGATTGCCCTGATGCGGTCAAGTTTAGAAAATGAACGGCAGATTCCTTTAAAGTTTTCTTTGTCATGCTATTATTTTTCTTTCAGTATCAGCAACCAGCCTTTTCCTTTCTCCACTTTAATATTATCTGATGTATTGAATGTATTGCCTGACTGAAAATTTTTGATCTCAGGTGCAATAATACTTGCCTTTGCCGGATCGATCCCCAGTTTTTTCCAAT
>CBHRAM010000292.1:0-4914 GCA_966076165.1 uncultured Chitinophagaceae bacterium | reverse complement strand
AAAAAATCTGGTTAATTTTAATCGGAACAGATAAACAGGGGACCTGGTGGAAGGCCGTATTGACCTACCTAAGACAGTGTACTGATGTATTCCATTACTTCGGTCAATGATCTCTTGAATTGAAAATTTTCAGGCACCCGTTTTTTGTACGATTGTGTCAGTACACCGGAAACAATAAATTGCCTTTCGGGCATCCGGTTATGGGCATTCAGGAGAAATTTTTCGAAGTTGAAATTATTGGCTACCGAAGTAAGGTGCGCATACAAAACCGAAGGCGATTTTAGTTTAGCTACATACTCCACATCTTTTAAGGGCACATTGGCGCCGAGATAAAGTACTTTAACACCCCTGCTTTTTAAAAGATAGTGTGCAAATAAAAGTCCCAGTTCATGATGCTCACTTTCAGGCAGGAATAAAAGCACGGTTGTCTTTGCCTTGAAGATAGATTTTACCGTATCAATCCCTACGATCAGCTTTTGACGGATCACATTGGTAACCAGGTGCTCCTGTGCCGGGTTGATATGATTGGTCATCCAAAGGATCCCGATCCTTTCCAGGAAAGGAAAAATGATCTGTATGATAGCTTTTTCGATCCCTTTTACAGTGATATACGCATCCAGTACGGATTCGAAATCATCCATCTTCATATCTACCATAAAATAGATAAGATCGTTCACCAGCTTTTCCTGTTGGGCCTCTACCTGGGAAAGGGTAAGGATTTTCTCATTCATCTCAACAGGTGTCATCCTGTCAATAGGAGATATTTTAAAGCCATACTTATTCAGTAAGGCAATATTCAATACTTTCTGTAATTCGTTATTTGAATAGTAGCGGATATTGGTATCTGTACGCTGGGGGTTCAGAAAAGAATACCGCTGCTCCCATATACGGATGGTATGGGCTTTGATACCCGACAGGTTCTCCAGATCTTTAATAGTGAAGGCATTCATACAAAGCGTAACAGCACGGATTTATTTTTGTTCAAGCATACCACCAAAAAAGTTGATTTCTTTTAACATGGGGCTGTATTCACTTTCTATTTAATGCGCCGCAGGTATTCTCCATACCCGCTTTTGGCATATTTATCGGCCAGTTCCAGCAATTGCTGCTTATTGATATAACCCATCCGGTAAGCCACTTCTTCGATACAACCTACTTTCTGGCTTTGGCGTTTTTCGATCACGCGAACAAACTCACAGGCATCGGCAAAAGAATCGAAGGTTCCGGTATCCAGCCAGGCCGTTCCCCGGTTCATGATACCCACCTGCAGTTTACCTTTTTGCAGGTATACCCTGTTTACATCCGTGATCTCATATTCCCCACGGGCAGAGGGCTGCATATTTTTTGCGATGGCTACCACCTGGTTATCGTAAAAATATAATCCGGGAACGGCGTAGTTCGATTTGGGTTGTTTCGGTTTTTCTTCGATGGATACAGCTTTCTGGTTCTCATCAAATTCAACTACACCATATCTTTCCGGGTCATGCACTTCATAAGCAAATACAGCAGCCCCTTCCACATCGTTAAAAGATTGTACCAGTTTACTGAAACCGGCACCATAAAAAATATTATCACCCAGTATCAGGGCAACTTTGTCATTACCGATAAATTTTTCACCGATCACAAATGCCTGCGCCAATCCATTTGGAACGGCCTGTACTGCATATTCAAACCGGCAGCCCAGTTCTGCCCCATCTCCCAGTAAACGCTGAAATTGCGCCGAATCTTCCGGTGTGGTAATGATCAATATCTCATGGATCCCTGCCAGCATAAGCACCGATAAGGGATAATAGATCATCGGCTTATCATATACAGGCATCAATTGCTTGCTGATACCTTTTGTGATAGGATACAGTCTTGTGCCGGAACCGCCTGCCAGGATAATGCCTTTCATAGATCAGAATTTTAAAGTAGGGGTAAGTTCTTTTAATGTGGGAAGCAAGGTGTCTTTCTCAGATAACAATAATTCATCCGGCTTTAATTGCCAGTCAATAGCAAGATCCGGATCGTTATAGATCACTCCGCCTTCAGATGCTTTGTTATAAAAATTATCGCACTTATAAAAGAATACAGCCTGTTCGCTTAATACCACAAAACCATGCGCAAAGCCGCGTGGCACAAAAAACTGTGTATGGCTGTCTTCCGACAATTCTACCGATAGATGTTTTCCGAATGTTGGCGAATTCCGCCGGAGATCCACGGCCACATCCAATACTTTTCCTTTTAACACCCTTACCAGTTTTGCCTGCGCAAACTCACCCTGTTGAAAATGTAATCCCCGCAGCACCCCGCGTGAAGAACAGGATTGGTTATCCTGTACAAAATTGATATCGATGCCGGTTTGCTGTTGAAATGTATTGCGGTTAAAGCTCTCAAAAAAATAGCCCCTGTGATCCCCGAAAAAAGTATCGTGGATCAAAAAGCAGCCGTCTAAAATTGTTTTTTCAACCCGCATAATTATCTGTTGGTATACATCGATTGGTAATAATTCTGATAAGCACCACTGGTTACATGGTTCAGCCACCCGGTATTGTTCAGGTACCAGTCGATGGTCTCACTTAGCCCTTCTTCAAAAGTAACGCTTGGCTTCCAGCCCAGCTCTTTATTGATCTTTGTGGCATCAATTGCATAACGCCTGTCGTGACCGGGCCTGTCTTTTACATAGGTGATCAGTTTTTCACTATGTCCTTTTGCACGTCCCAGTTTCTGGTCCATCAAAGTACAAAGTAATTTCACCAGGTCAATATTTTTCCATTCGTTAAACCCGCCGATATTATAGGTCTCGCCTTCTTTTCCTTGATGAAAGATCAGGTCAATAGCCGCGGCATGGTCTTTTACATAAAGCCAGTCGCGGGTAAACAAACCGTCTCCATAAACCGGTAAAGGTTTTTCATGGATGATATTATTGATAAACAGCGGTATCAGTTTCTCAGGGAAATGATTGGGCCCATAATTATTGGAGCAGTTGGAAACGATCGTCTGCATATGATAGGTTTCCCGGTAAGCCCTTACAAAATGATCGGATGCCGCTTTACTGGCAGAGTATGGCGAATTGGGGTCATAAGCTGTTGTTTCCGTAAAGAACCCCGTATCCCCCAGACTTCCATATACTTCATCAGTTGAAATATGATAGAACAGGTGTTTGGAATAATCTTCTTTCCATTTGTTCCTGGCAGTATTCAAAAGATTCACTGTTCCGATAATATTTGTGTACACAAAATCAAGCGGGGAAACAATGGAGCGGTCCACATGCGATTCTGCTGCCAGATGGATCACATCGGTGACACCATACTCATCAAATGTTTTTTCAAGCAGTTCTGTATCCAGGATATTTACTTTAGCAAACCGGTAATTGGGTTGCTGATCAATATCCATAAGATTCTCCAGATTGCCGGCATAAGTGAGGGCATCCAGGTTGATGATTGTATCCTGAGGGTATTTGTTTACAAAAAGCCTTACTACATGTGAGCCGATAAACCCTGCCCCACCTGTGATCAATATATTTCTACTCATACGTATGCTGTTGTAATCAATTGAATTGTGAAATGTACGGAAACATGGGTAGCGGACAAATTTACAAATAAAAACAGTTAAGGGTTTGTATAAACCTGCGTATTTAGGCCCTATAGTATGAACCTGCAGAATATCCTGCTATCTTTCTTATCTTCATCACAGAAAAAATTGCCATGAGCCAACGTTATTACTCCTTAGATGTTTTCCGGGGCGCCACCGTTGCCCTGATGATATTGGTAAATAACCCGGGTAGCTGGGCGCATATTTTCTCGCCATTGGAGCATGCTACCTGGCATGGCTGCACACCTACCGATCTGGTATTTCCTTTCTTTCTGTTTGCTGTTGGAAATGCCATGGCTTTTGTGATGCCCCGCTTTGAACAGGCGGGACCGGCCGTATTCTGGAAAAAAGTGATCAAAAGAACTGTTTTGATATTTGCCATCGGCCTGTTTCTTAACTGGAGCCCTTTTGTACGCTGGGATGGAGAACAGATCGCCTGGAAAGCCTGGGAGAATGTGCGCATATTTGGTGTATTGCAAAGGATAGCACTCTGTTACTTTTTTGCATCGGTGATCGTGTATTATGCCAAGACAAGGGGGGCATTTGTGATCAGTGGTGTATTGCTGCTGGCGTATTGGTTTATCTGTTTATTATTGGGTAATGCCGCTGATCCGTATAGCTTATCGGGTTGGTTTGGCACGCAGGTAGATCTTAACTTACTCGGCCTTTCGCATATTTATAAGGGAGAAGGGGTTCCTTTTGACCCGGAAGGTTTACCAAGTACTACGGCCGCTATTGTTCAGGTGATCTTTGGTTTTTTTGTAGGACAATACATTCAACAAAAAGGCAAGACCTATGAAATGCTGTCGAATCTGTTTGTGGCAGGACTGGTCTTATTCTTTACCGGCTATTGCTGGGATATGGTCTTTCCGGTAAATAAAAAAATATGGACTAGCAGTTATGTGCTCTATACAACCGGCCTGGCCATCATGACCCTCGGGACATTGATCTACCTGATCGAATTCAAAGAGAACAAAGGAAAATGGAGTAAATTCTTTGATGTGTTTGGAAAGAACCCTTTATTCATTTTTGTCTTAAGCGGGTTTCTGCCAAGGGTATCTGCCATGTTCAGATGGGTTGACCATGTTACACCAGAAGGCAAGAAAGTGTATACTTCTTTCTTTCCATGGTTCTACGAACATGTCTGCAAAAACATTGCTGCCGATCTTCGGGTCGGGTCTTTTGTATATGCACTTTGCATCATCGCCTTCTACTGGTCAATCGTTTATGTGCTGGATAAAAAGAAGATCTATGTGAAGGTGTAATTTGCCGTACGATGAATTACCGGAACACGGCTTCTGCCTTTAGAATACTTTCAGGTTTACCTACATCGATCATATG
>CBHRAM010000291.1:0-4938 GCA_966076165.1 uncultured Chitinophagaceae bacterium | reverse complement strand
ATCCTGTTTAAGAAAGGGAAATGGAAACTGGTTAAAATATAACTCAGCGGTTTCTCTGCTACTCAATGTTCTCTGCGGTGATTTTCTTCACCGCAGAGACAGGGAGTAAGTGCATAAATAAAAACTATTTTTCGTACACCGCTTTTGTACTGATCTCGCCCTGTGGTGTGGTAAGATTAGTAGAAACTGTAAGTGTTTTTCCATCTGCAGACAAGGCCCAGGTTTCTGTGCTGGTAATATCAAAGCTTTGTCCCTGGCGCTCAAAAGCAATACTCGCCGATACAAGCATATTCTGCCCATCTGCCGACCATTTTAATTTTGCTTTTCTTTTTGCTGTGCCGAATACAAGGCTTTCAGCTTCTTTACCGTCAAACGAAAGTACTTCAGTAGTGGTCGCTTCTTCTCCCTGAAAATTGGTAGCCGTTTTTGCAAGGCTAACGGCATCCGCTTTTTGTTCGATCACAATTTTACTGGCTATTCCACGTCCGCCAAACTGGCCTAGTTCGCTTTTACTTTCATTCAGTTTCCAGGTTCCGGAAAAATCGGTTTGAAAAGTTTGCGCTGGTCTGAAAGAAAACAGTAAAGCAGAAAGAAATAATAAGGAAGCGATCTTTTTGAGTGAATGGGTATTCATATGGTTTGTTTTTATTCTTAAATATAAAGATAAAATCAGAGTGCCGATCCAGTTCCTTCCGAAAATGGATCCCTGTAAAAAGCAGCACAATACTTATTATCTTTAAGTATCTCAAAATGATTTACATGGATCTCCAGTTACAGAATAAACTTTTTATTGTAGGCGGCGCCACATCCGGTTTTGGAAAAGCGATCGCTGATGCCTTACTCAAAGAAGGGGCCCATATTATTGCCGTTGCCAGAGGGGAAGAAAAACTGAAAGCCTTACAATCATCAGCGCCTGCGCAGGTAACCATTATCACCGGCGATTTTTCTGAATCTGCAGTGATCGCTAAAGTTGTTGAGGCCGTAAAAGACAAAGAGCTGCATGGCATGGTAGTGAATGCCGGCGGTCCTCCCGCAAAGACGGTTCTGGAAACAAGTCTGGAAGACTGGGACAATGCATATAAAACCATTCTCCGCTGGAAAGTGGAACTCACCAAAGCACTGGTTCCAAAAATGATCGCGCAGCAATATGGCCGTGTGGTGTATATAGAGAGTTCGTCGGTAAAACAACCTTTAGAAAACCTGGTCCTTAGTAATTCCTTACGGGTGGCAGTTGTGGGTATGGTTAAGACCCTTTCGCAGGAGATTGCCGGAACGGGTGTTACCTTAAACATCATGGGGCCCGGTTCTCACAACACACCGGCTATTGACCGCATTTATAAAAAGAAAAGTGAACAGACCGGTTTGTCTTTTGAGGAAGTAAAACAAAATGCGATCAAACAAATACCCGTGGGTGCATTGGGAGAAGCGGATGATTTTGCCAGCCTGGCTTTATGGCTATTAAGCCCGTTAAGCCGTTTTGTTACAGGAGAAACCATTACCGTTGATGGAGGTGCAGTGAGGAGTATGTTATAGTTAAATACTTATCGTGCGATTTTTTTTGAAACACATAGGCAGATAGGAGGAAGCATAGTCATCATAGAATATTCTATCTGCCCTTGGCCCTAACCTATGATCCTATGTGTTTCAAAAAAATAATACACTTAACCCTGCTTTTATCTTTTAGACAACGAATCCATATGAAGCACACACTATTAGCCCTTGTTTTATTTACGCTCTGTTTTGTAACAAAAACGAATGCCCAATCCACGGTTGGCCCTGATAAGGGCTCATTGGTGATTGTTGGCGGAGGCAATGTGGGACCCGAGATCTGGGCAAAATTTATTGAGCTGGCAGGTGGTGCGGCGAATGCCAATATCATTATCGTGACCACTGCCGATGAAGATTCTTCTATTGCACGCGGCCGTTCTGTTGAGAAAGAGGCTTTGCAGAAATTGGGCGTACAGCAGATCGGCTTTCTGCATACCCGCGATCCCAAAACAGCCAACACGGATAGTTTTGTAGCGGCTCTTAAAAAAGCAACAGGGGTCTGGTTCCGCGGCGGAAGACAATGGAAACTGGCAGACGCCTATCTAAACACACTTACACAAAAAGAATTTACCAATGTACTGAACAGGGGTGGTGTGATTGGCGGGACCTCTGCGGGTGCTACCATTATCGGTTCGTTTATGGTGCGGGGTGATACCAAAGGGAACAGTATCATGATCGGCGACCATTTGATCGGTTTTGATTTTATGCACCATGTGGCGATAGACCAGCACCACCTCAGGCGCAACCGGATCTTTGATATGATCGATGTGATCAAATCACACCCGGATCTTTTGGGTATTGGTATTGATGAGAGCACCGCCATTGTGGTACAACAGGACCTCTTTGAAGTGATCGGTGCTTCCTATGTAGCCATTTATGATATTGATCAGATCAACGGATCATCAAAAGGCCCGCGTGAACAAAACAGTTCATCGGGCCCGTTCTACTTTTTGGGTAAGGGACAGAAATTTGATCTGAAACTCAGGAAAATCACCCGATAAGCTTAATCAGCCACTTCAACAGAACCGGCATCATCGCCCGAGCCTGCTTCTTCTTTAGGGGTTACATTCTTCAGGCTTAGCTGAAATTTAGTATTGAGGGAAACCACATAATGGTTGGCCAGTAACAAAGCTTTGATATTGGCATCTTCCAGCATTACAAAAGCCAGGTCGGAAGCCAGCGCAGAACCGCTGATGATATTGGCCACACGGCCCTTGGTAAATTCGATCGAAAACTTATAACCCGCTTTACGGCCACTGCCGGCCCTTTCAAAATCGATACGGTTAAGATCCAGTACCTGGTCGCCATTAAGGGTTCTTTTTAATAAAATCTTGATAATGGGAAGGTATTTGCTCCAGATCTGTGTATACATGAGGGTGGTTGGGGTTTTTATTGCTTAAATGCCCTTCAGGGCTGTTCAAAACTGGTGTAAAGGTGCGTTATTTATGGCCGAAATACGAATTTGGTTTTACAAAATGGCCCTTTTTCCTTCAGAAAACCCCTGAAAATGCCTGTGGGCCATCATTACAGGATAGTATCTTCGCGGGCTATGACAACCATCGACAGCGTAGAATTACAGAAAGTGATCGTTCATAAAGTAGGCAACCCCACCAGAGGGGAGGCATTGAAATTATCTACCAACCCCCTGACCCTTAACGACGAGATCGTAAGAGGATTGCTTTCTAAATATTTTCTCGGGCCTTTTAATGAACATGAACAGTATCATTTTACCCATTTAAGCGACCTGGCACTGAACGAAGTATACCATTATGTAACGGCAATGTTCGACGATCCAAAGCAGTTTACTCTGCAGAGTGCGCAGCTGGCCCAGTTTCTGTATAGCAAGAGTACCCATGCCAAGGTAAAAGAAGGCGAACTGTATGTGGTGCAGTTTGGCAATGTTCCTTTTGGGGGAGAGTACACAGAAGCGATCGGCATTTTTAAAAGTGAAACCAAAGAAACCTTTCTCAAGGTATTCCCGCATGGCGAGAGTTGGGAAGTGATCGCAGAAGATGGTATCAATATCAATAAACTGGATAAAGGATGCCTGATCTATAAAAAAGACCGCGAAAACGGCTATGTGGTTTGCGTGGTAGACAATACCAATAAACAGAATGACGCACAATACTGGGTGAGTGATTTTTTACAGGTAACCCGCAGCGCCAACAGTTATCATTTTACCGATGCGGCAATGGGTATGTGTAAATTATTTATCAGCAATGAGCTTCCCGAAAAGTTCGACGTAAACAAAAGCGACCAGATTGATATGCTCAACCGCAGCATGGACTATTTTAAAACAAAAGAGGATTTCAAATTTGCCGAGTTTGCAGAAGAAGTATTGCACCACCCCGAAGTGATCGACAGTTTTACGCAGTACAAGCAAACCTATGAAGTGGCCCGCCAGGTAGCTATTGAAGATGAATTCAACATTCACTTATCGGCTGTAAAAAAACAACAGCGCGTTTTTAAAAGTGTTTTAAAACTGGATAAGAGTTTTCACGTATACATTCACGGACGCCAGGACCTGATCGAAAAAGGTTACGATGAAGTAAAAGGAAAGCATTTTTACAAACTCTATTTTGATGAGGAATCATAACAGGTCAACTTCTCTCAGATAATCATACTGAAGGTCTTCGTGCAGGGTCTTTAAAGCCGTATTGATCTTTTTCAATTGTTGTTCATACAGGTTATTCAGCACCGTGCTTTTGGCATAAGGGATCCCGGAGCCTTTCATTTTTTGGCAGAAATAGATCAGTAATGCCACTTCTGCCTGTTTGGAACCCGCATATTTTATATAGCGGTTAGTGATCCGTAATATTTTACGCAGTGTTTTTTTGGTAAGGTATAAATTGGGCTTGGGCACTTCGGTAAACCCTTCATCGATCAATTCTTTTACGCTGTTGATATAGGTTTCTTCATCATGTGCTTCAAACAATAAAAAAGTAAGCAGTTCTTTATTCTCTTTCTTGAATTTTGCCAGGCGCAGGCAGAGTTCCAGCAGTTTGGGTTGGTTAACTGCCAGCAGCTCCTGTTTCAACTCCTGTATTGTTGCCGTTTTCATGACTGCAAGGTAAACAGATTTTTTAGCCGCAGATTCGCAGATTAATTTTTCAGAAATCTGCGGATCTGCGGCTGATGAACCCATACTATATGTATGTTTGAACAAAGGATTCTCTGAGTATATGCCCTTCGACACTTCTCAACCCCATCCGGAATTATTGCAGGAACTGGTCACCATGCGCATGCCTTTTGGTAAATACAAAGACCGTATTATCTGTAACCTGCCCGTTTCCTATCTCGAATGGTTTCAGCGCAAGGGGTTTCCGGAAGGCAAACTGGGTATCCTGCTTGAAACCATGTATGTGATACAACTCAACGGCCTCGCTTACC
>CBHRAM010000290.1:0-4951 GCA_966076165.1 uncultured Chitinophagaceae bacterium | reverse complement strand
CAGGAAAATTTCTCTAAAGAATATCGAGCATTTAACAAGGAATATTGAATATCGAAGTAGTAAGCACTTCATCATTCAATATTCCTTGTTCAATATTCAATATTCCCTACCGCAGCCTGTCTACGCTCTTCACCAGCTTCTCATCCGTATAAATGCCTCTGATCGCCAAAAGCAATACAAAGGGAATAGCAACAGAAAGTAAACTGGTCAGATCAAAGGACCATTCGCCGGGAACAAAATTCTTTGTCTGTAAATAATAGAACAGAAGGTTCAGCAAAGAAACCACAAGCACAGCCAGTGCAATTTTCAGTTGCAGCTTTCTATCCTTAAATAAGAAGATAGTAATTAAAGAAGCGATCGCAACTGCAACCGTCAGGATCATTAACAAAATACTGCTCATAGCGGTGAAGCGCTGGTACTGCTTCACATTCTCCACCACAATATTGCCGCTGAAAAAAGACAATTTCAATCCGGCAAAAGCCAGTAAAGAAGCTACCAATAACCAAAGGGTTTGCAAACGCTGTATCATACAATAAAATTGAAGGGTAAGGCAATATACTGCTACACTAATTTAACCCCTTTTAACCTCTTTAACTATTTTAACCTAACTCAGGATACAAAATAAACTGTGACATAAAATCATTCACATCTTTCTTCACCGCATTCAGTATGTTGGTATCATCAGCATTCATCAACACTTTATCGATCGCGTTCACCACAAAATCCATATGATCTTCTTTCATACCACGGGTAGTGATCGCCGGCACACCTAAACGGATCCCGGAAGTTACAAAAGCGCTCTTATCATCATAAGGAACCATATTCTTATTGGCAGTAATATCCGCCAGTACCAATGCCTGTTCTGCTTTTTTACCGCTGATATTTTTATTGCGCAGATCGATCAACACCAAATGGTTATCCGTTCCGCCGCTGATGATCTGGTAATCTTTTGCAACCAGTGCTTTGGCCAATGCCTGTGAATTTTTGATCACCTGGTTAGCATACGCTGTGTATTAATCCGTCAGGATCTCACCAAAAGCAATGGCTTTTGCAGCGATTACGTGTTCCAGTGGTCCACCCTGAATACCCGGGAAAACCGCCATATCCATCAGGTTACTCATCATACGGATATTGCCTTTCACATCTTTCAATCCAAACGGGTTTTCAAAATCTTTACGCATCATAATGATACCACCACGGGGGCCGCGTAAAGTTTTGTGGGTAGTAGAGGTTACAAAATGACAATGATCAAATGGATCATTCAATAATTTTTTAGCGATCAGTCCTGCAGGGTGTGCAATATCTGCCATCACCAATGCACCCACTTCATCTGCTACTTTACGGATACGTGCATAATCCCAATCGCGGCTATACGCACTCGCCCCGCAGATGATCATCTTGGGTTTTATTTCACGTGCTTTGGCTTCCAGCATTTCATAGTCCACCAATCCGCCATCGCGTGTTACACCGTAAAAATGAGGTTTGTATAATTTACCGCTGTAGTTAACAGCAGAACCGTGTGTAAGGTGTCCGCCCATACTTAAGTCAAGGCCTAAGATCGCATCACCGGGCTGCAGAACCGCTAATGCAACTGCTGCATTGGCCTGCGCACCGCTATGTGGCTGTACGTTGGCATATTCAATATTGAAGATCTGTTTTAAACGGTCGATCGCTAATTGCTCGGTCTGGTCTACGATCTCACAACCGGCATAATAACGGCGGCCCGGATACCCTTCCGCATATTTATTGGTCATCACTCCACCCATCGCCTGCATTACCTGCAAACTGGTAAAGTTTTCGGATGCAATCAATTCAATTCCATGACGTTGTCTTTCCAGTTCCTGTTTGATCAGGTCAAAAACCAGGGTATCTCTTTGCATTTCGGTTGATTTTGCCGCAAAGATAAGCGCCGGAGGGCAAGGTTCAAGAATCAAGACCTAAGATTCGGGAGCGAAGGATGTGAATAACATGTATCATACAATTTATAATATAATGTATTGAATCCCAGTTTATTACAAGTGTATTTTCCATCCTCTGTTCTTTGTTCCTTTGTTCGCTGTTCTTCTGTAATCTTAATATTGTCCCCAAACCTTGCCCTCTAAGCAGATTTTCCTATTTTGCGCCCTCGCGGAAATGTGTCTGACTGACGCAAAGGCAATGTGAGCAAAGGACCCGGCACAATTTCCAAAATAAAGACCCCCATGAAAGCGATCATTCCCGTGGCCGGAGCAGGTGCTAAATTAAGGCCCCATACTTATACCCAACCCAAGGCATTGATACCGATAGCCGGTAAAACCATCCTCAGTTTTATTGTGGACCAGTTACACGAAGCCGGGATCAACGAATTCATTTTTATTGTAGGGTATCTGGGTGAGAAGATCCAGGACTATGTAAAACAAACCTACCCGGAACTCACCACCCATTTTGTATTCCAGAATGAGCGCCAGGGTACCGGACATGCCATCGAACTTACCCGCAATATTGTAGGTGATGATGAAGTGTTTGTAGCCTTAGGTGATACTATCTGCGAATACGATGTAAAAGAAGTGGTGAACAGCCCTTACAGTATGTTGGGCATTAAGAAAGTGGATGACCCCAGAAATTTTGGTGTGGCATCTGTGGGTGAAGATGGTTTTATTGACCAGGTGGTTGAGAAGCCCGCTATTCCCAAAAGCAATATGGCTTTGGTGGGTTTATATAAGATCAAAGAAACACAGTTTCTATACGAATGCCTTCAACACATTTTTGCCCAGGATATTAAAACCTTTGGTGAATACAATCTTACCGATGCCCTCGATTGCATGATCAAACGCGGCGCCAGGTTCCAGGCTTTTAAAGTGAAGAACTGGTTCGACTGCGGAAAAAAAGAAACCCTGCTGGAAAGCAATGCCACCCTGCTGAAAAAGTTCGGGGGCAATGTGAGCAGCAACCATGAATTCAAAGACACGATCATCATTCCACCGGTAAGTATTGCCCCTGGTTGCGATATCTCAAACGCCATCATCGGCCCGCATGTGGCCATTGGCGCCAATACCACCATCAAACATTCTATCATCCGCGACAGTATCATCGGTTCCTACACCAGCCTCTACGAAGTGGTACTCGACAATTCCCTGATCGGCAGTGATGCCTCAGTAAAAGGATTAAGCCGCAGTCTGAACATTGGAGATAATACGGAGATCGATTTTGGGTAGGGTTTGGTCCATAGTCCATGGTCGATAGACCATAGTAGTTTTCTCAAGTATAGATACTAAGAATTTACTCTTTTTCGGTCTTTACTATGGTCCATGGTCTATGGACTATCAACACTCTTCTCTACATTTACCCATGTCCTTCAAATTTGAAAAACTAAATGTATGGCATAAAGCACTTGACCTGAGTGTGGAAATAAATGAAGTTGCTTCCTCATTCCCAGCTTTCGAGTTATATAGCTTGTCCAACCAAATCAGAAGAGCCGCTGATTCGGTGGTATTAAATATTGCAGAAGGGTGTACCGGACAAACAAACCTTGAATTTGCCCGTTTTCTGCGCTATTCGTTACGTTCTGCCGTAGAAGTAGTTTCCTGCTTATTTATTGCAAAAAAGAAAACCTACATTTCAATGGATATCTTTGCTAAATATTACGAAGCGTATGAACATCTTTGTAAAATGATCTCCAGACTCAACGAATCACTTAAATAAGTATGGACTATGGACCATGGACTATGGACTAACCGGGTAACCACCTTATTCAAGATCAAATACCCTATCATACAGGCCGGTATGGTCTGGGCCAGCGGTTGGAAACTGGCGAGTGCAGTGAGCAATGCGGGTGGATTGGGATTGATCGGTGCGGGTAGTATGTATCCGGATGTTTTGCGTGAACATATCCGGCAGTGTATGGCAGCAACAGATCAACCTTTTGGGGTGAATGTGCCTTTGATGTATCCCAATATCGAAGAGATCATGAAGATCATTGTGGAAGAAAAAGTGCCCATTGTTTTTACGAGTGCGGGTAACCCTAAAACATGGACAGGGTATTTAAAAGAACAGGGAATTACCGTAGTGCATGTAGTGAGCAGCAGCAAATTTGCAAAGAAAGCAGAAGATGCCGGATGCGATGCAGTAGTGGCAGAAGGCTTTGAAGCCGGCGGACATAACGGAAGGGAAGAAACCACCACCATGGTATTGATACCTATGGTGAGGGCGGCTGTTAAGATCCCTTTGATAGCTGCGGGCGGGATCGCTACCGGACGTCAAATGCTTGCAGCGATGGTTTTAGGTGCAGATGCTGTGCAGATCGGCAGCCGTTTTGTTTGTACGCCGGAAGCCTCTTCACATATGGCTTTTAAAGAAGCCGTGATCAAGGCAGAAGAAGGCGATACTCTATTGAGCATGAAAAAACTGATGCCGGTACGTTTATTAAAAAATCCTTTTTTCGATATCGTACGATCTGCAGAATTAGCCGGTGCAGATGAAGAAGCACTCAAACAGATCCTCGGCCGTGCCCGCGCTAAAAAAGGAATGTTTGAAGGAGACCTTACAGAAGGTGAGCTGGAAATAGGACAAGTGAGCGCCATGATCCACGAAATAAAACCCGCAGCAGATGTGGTAAAAGAGATCTGGGCCGATTATGAAACGGCTTTAAAGGAGTTGAAAATTAAAAATTAGAAGTCTGGACTATACTACTACTAATCTGCTTGCGGCAAAAACGGCATCGCTTCCCATTCTTCTTTCGAAGGTCCATAGATGCCCGGCACTTGTAATCCGGCGGCACGCATTAATACGGTTAGTTGTCCGCGGTGATGTGTCTGGTGTACAAATGCCACCCAGAGTGCGAGTCCCTTCTTCCAGGTTTCGCCATACATAGCAGTGTCTTCCTGTAAAGTAGCATCTGTCCACTGGGTAATTGCCTGTTTTACTGCTTCTGTATTTTTTATATAGGCTTCTGCAATAGCAGAAGCAGTATGGT
>CBHRAM010000289.1:0-4987 GCA_966076165.1 uncultured Chitinophagaceae bacterium | reverse complement strand
CTATGACACAAGAGCAATTAAAAGTTTTGAGGGACCGTACTGTTGTCCTGAGGAGGTTTCTTTGACGTTGAGAACCGCACATATAAAGTAGAAACCGACCGCCAACTCTCGCTTTCGCCGGGCTTCTGGGACGATAACACCCGTGCCACGGCTATCATGAAAGAGATCAAGGTAAATGAATACTGGTTGAAATTGTATCAACAGCTGGAAACCGCTGTGGAAGATTTTGCTGTATTGTTTGATTTCTGGAAAGCAGGAGATGCCACGGAGGAAGAAGTAAAAGAAGCTTACGATAATGCTGTACAGCAGATCGAAGACGCTGAATTCAAGAGCACCCTTAACAAACCCGAAGACGAATTACCCGCTGTATTACAGATCAACCCCGGTGCCGGTGGCACAGAGAGCCAGGATTGGGCCGAAATGCTGTTACGCATGTATCGCATGTATGGCGACAAACAGGGCTGGAAAGTGACGGAGATCGATTACCAGGAAGGGGATGGTGCAGGTATTAAAAGCGCCACGCTTCAATTTGATGGTGATTTTGCTTATGGATTTTTAAAAGCCGAGAGCGGCGTACACCGTCTGGTTCGTATTTCACCATTCGACAGTAATGCGCGAAGGCATACTTCTTTTGCATCGGTATATGTATATCCGTTGATCGATGACAGTATTGAGATCAATGTAAACCCCAGTGACCTTGAATGGGCATTTTACAGAAGCGGGGGTAGTGGCGGACAGAATGTAAACAAAGTAGAAACAGCAGTAAGGTTAAAACATATTCCCAGTGGGTTCATTGTAGAATGTCAGCAGGCAAGAACCCAGGGCGAGAACCGTGAACTGGCCATGAAAATGCTGAAGAGCCGTTTATACGAAGAAGAGCTCCGCAAACGCCAGGAAGCCCTGAATGCCAGCAATGCCAATAAAAAGAAGATAGAGTGGGGAAGCCAGATCAGGAGCTATGTGTTCCATCCCTATAAAATGATCAAGGACCACAGAACCGATTATGAAGTGGGTAATGTGGGCCCGGTGATGGATGGGGAATTGGATGGGTTTATTAAGGCGTATTTGATGATGGAGAAAGAAAATAATTAATAATTAAAAATTAAGAATTAATAATTAGTAAGCCGCAGATTCGCAGATTGTTTTATTATCTGCGGGTCTGCGGCTTTTGTTTTGCGCCGTTGTTGGTCAGGCGACCGACAACGGCAATAAATCTACCGCCTTTGTTTTCTCAATTTTTAATTTTTAATTTTTAATTGATAATAAATCAAGCTGTATTTACAGTAATATATCTAACAAGGCTCCGCTTGGCAATCGGCAGCAGCGTCTCTTCCATCGGTACACTCAGTTCCGTCTGCACCGCATACACTGCTGGATTTGGGAGGTCTGAACGGTTTCTGATCAGTTCTGCTTTGATGTTCTGGTAGGAGTTAACGATGTTTCTTTGCCATACATCTACAAATTCTGTTTTGATGCTTCTGTATTTTTCATCATGTTTTTCGAAGATGCTTAAGCGGTATTGGTAAACCCATGTGTTACGGCATTGGCCTTCGCAGAGCATAAAATAGCCTTCGTTATGATCGAGGGGAATAATGCCCACAGGCTCGATGCTTAAAGTGTTTTCTACAAATTCATAGATCTCGGTTCCGCTGGTGATCGTTTTCTTCATGGTGGAAGATGCATAGTTGATGATGTCTTCCAGTTCTTTCATGAGTTCATCATCTTCTACCAGTGATTGGTACAGCAATTGTAATTTCTCGATCTGTATCCCGGTAAGCCTTTTGGGGAACTGTTCCTGCAGGTATTTTTTATTCTCTTTAAAAGCCACCAGGTTATTGTAGTGGAAGATCAGGTCGGCAAACTGAGGATAGAGTTTGTTCTCGCAAAAATATTTGCCGATCTCCTGCAAATAGGCCAATAGGGTGTATTTCTTCAATTCAAAATCAATATACCCATCAGCGAACCAGGTCTGAGATAAGGTCTTCATATCGATCTGTTTGGTTAACTGAATTTACTTAAGAGACTCCCTTAAGCAATGATTTGTTTACTAACAGTATGTGAAAAACCTTACAACAGCCTGTGCAGCTATTTTATTTTCAGCATGTTTTTTCTATTTTGTATTATACCTATTGAAGACCCTTATGAGAAAGAATCGTTTTTGGTTGGTGGTCCTGCATTTCTTCCCATATGCCTGACCTTAATTTTTTGTTTTAGAATTGGCCGCTCCTGGCTGAATGGCTACCTCCTGCTTATGCTGGTTAGCCTCTCCGGAATAGCTTTTGACAGGTTATACAAGCGATCAAAAAAGAATAGCTGAATGATCTCAATTCCTGATCATTCAGCTATTCTTTATCGTTTATTTTTCTCTTTAAAAATCGGATAGGGTTCATCCCCTTTTGCATCAAACCATAAGATCCGGTTCATCTTATCATCTTCCCCTCCGTCAATATCTTTGAACACACTGATAAATGATTGTTTCGCATAATACGCCGCTTTTCCTTTTAACTGTGCCAGCGGTTTGTTCATCAGGTCCAGCGGGATCTTGTTAGGAATAAAACTGTATTGATAAGGGCTTGCTTTTGTATTACTGAAACAATCAAACATTGGCTGTGCTGTTGCATCTATGATATTCATGGGTGGAATGCCCAGGATCTGCTCAATGGTTCTTACCATGGAGGTTTGGTTGTACTTGGTATGGAGCGTTTTATTACGCAGCGTATATGGGCTGATGACCTGTGCGGTTGTACGATAAGAGGAAACATGATCCCATCCGGATTGTGAATCGTCTTCTGTGATAAACACAACCGTTGAATCCCAGAACCTGCTTTTAGTGAGGGCTTCAATGATCCTGCCTACTGCCAGGTCATTATCTGCCACCATGGCTTTAGGAACCGGTAATCCGGGTGAAGTGCCTCCCGTATGATCGCAGGGTAAGGAGAGCACCATCAGGTTGGGCAATTGATCGCCGGGCATTTTTTCAAAGGCAGTTAACTCATCAATAAAAATAGATGCCCGTAATTGATCCGGTAAGTTGATATTATCACAATCGGGATAATTAGATGAAATGATCGGCCTGATCCGGGCAATGGTACTGGTATTGTTTAATGCAATGGGTTCTTTTGCCACATATTTCTTATAGATATCGGCCCATTTCATTTTCGGGTCATAATGCGTGGTACAGGCTTCTCCAAAAATGCGAACGGTCTTTCCATGGTCTAATGCCTGGTTCCAGATAAAACCGGATTTATTATATACCAGGGCATCTTCCTGCCGGTGAGGATAACTTCTGAACCAGGCCCGTACATTTTTTTCTACATAATCAGATACGATGGCGGCATCTGTCCATTGATGGCCTTCGGCAGATGATTTGCCTGATGCATAATAATTATCGAGCAATAAAAAATCATTTGCCAGTTTATGCTGGTTAGGCGTTACACTATCACCATAGATGCATAAACGTTTATCACCATTACCTGATGCAACATCACCAAATACCTGGTCATAGGTTTTATTTTCCTTGATGATATAGATCACATGTTTGAAAACAGAAGGTTCGCCGATCCTTTCCGGAACAGGTTTGGGGGCAATATTCTTTCTGGGTGGCTGATTGGCCTGTACCATCCGGCTCACCAGGTTCAGTTCTTTTACTTTTTTTGTATAACCTGCCAGCGCCTGCTGATCAGGAACAGTGATAATACTTAGTGAAGCGAGTTGTTTGTGAATCGAATAAGCAATCATCGGGTCACCATTCTCCTGGCGGAATTCTTTGGTTTCTGATAATACACCTGCACCCTTTGCTTCCAGGTTGGCCACATATAATTGTTTACCCGCTAGCACAATACCGGAAGGGTAGGCTTCTGTAGGAATATATCCTTCCACAACGTTTTTTCCTGTTCCTTTTGCTGAAACATTTTTACCGAGGTGAACTACCGCAACGGCATTATCGAGTCCGTTAGTGACATATAAAACAGTCCCCGAAGCATTGATGCATAAACCATTCGGGCTGCTTCCAAAATAACCCGGTTGTTTTGAGAACAGTCCTACAGCTATCGAATCGATCAAAGCATTTTTAGCTACATCCACCACACTCACAAAATCACTATTGCTGTTGGTGATATACAGAAATTGTTTGTCCGGACTGCTGATAACCGCATTAGGATGGAGCCCTAAGGGTATCTCAGCATTAAGCACTCCATTATTGATATCGATCACGGATAAACTACCTTGTTGGGTGGCACCCGTAACCGGATTGGTATATACTTTACCCCATGGGATGCCTGCGGTTTCGCGGGTGGTATCTGTTACCAAAGGGCCGGCCCAGTTGGTTACATAGGCTTTGTTTTGGATGATACTTATACCATAAGGCGCAGCTCCGGTGGCTACAGACCAAACTGTTTTCTGGTCATCAAACCCGATCTTGATCAACTGGTTATTGCCATTGAGCGCCGCATAGAGAAATAATTTTCCATTCTCGATATTGGGTACTACCTGGTTTGGTAGTGCGAGTGTTGCCGGCGCGGATTTGGTCAGTTTGATCATCGAAACATTGCTGATCCTGCTGTCATTATATTCGGCTATCATAATGCCCGACTGTCCGCCACCCGCTGCTCCCCAGAAGATCCATGTTTTATCATCATACACGATACTGCTGATTCCTGAATAGGTGCTCATCAGGCTTTTAAAGGCAGGGTTACCTGCATAAGCCCATCTGGTTTTGATCTTGTTATCGGCCATGCCTATCAATGCAATGCCATATCTGTCTTCTACGACGATCATTTTTCCATCGGGTAAGGTACACAGGTCAAGGGTATGGTTTTCGAGGGACGAATCGCCGTACGTGATCACTTTACCCGCGGACTGGATCAGGCGGTTAAAGGGCATTTCTGCAGGGGCGCGTGTGTTTTTTTTGTGAGAAAAAAAGGCTGCCGGTAAAATAAAAGAAAGGATGGGTTATTTATTTTTTAAATTATGACGGGTAAAAAAAAAA
>CBHRAM010000288.1:0-4990 GCA_966076165.1 uncultured Chitinophagaceae bacterium | reverse complement strand
TGGGGTAGGTGGGCCATGGCATTAAAGAAGTTCTTCCTTCCGGTGGTTTGGGCATCAGTTCAAATTGGGTTACTGATGCGGCACCATGACGGTTGGATGTTCCCACACAATCGCTTCCGGTATCACCGCCGCCGATCACGACCACATTTTTTGCGGTAGCAAAAAGTTCTTCGCCTTCTACCGGTTTTTCACTTACTCTTTTATTCTGCTGTTTCAGGAATTCCATTGCGAAATAAACACCTTTCAATTCCCGGCCGGGGATGTTCAGGTTTCTGGGTATGGTGGAACCTCCTGCCAATACTACTGCATGACTTTCTCTCAACAGATCATTAATACTTGTATTCACACCCACATTGGCATTGCATTTAAACACAACGCCTTCTTCTTCCATCAAAGACACCCTTCTTTCTACCACCCATTTTTCTAATTTGAAATCGGGAATGCCATAACGTAATAAACCGCCGGGTGCATCGTCTCTTTCGTAAACAGTTACACTATGTCCGGCATAATTCAATTGTGCGGCAACGGCCAATCCTGCAGGGCCCGATCCTACTACCGCAACTTTTTTACCGGTGCGTACATTCGGGTTCCGTGCTTTTACAAAACCTTTATCAAATGCGATCTCAATAATATGTTTTTCGATCTCTTCAATGGCAACCGGTGGTTGATTGATACCCAACACGCAAGCACTTTCGCAGGGTGCGGGACAGATCCGCCCGGTGAACTCAGGAAAATTATTCGTAGCACTCAGGATCTCATAAGCTTCTTCCCAACTCTTGCGATATACTGCATCATTGAATTCGGGGATGATATTTCCTAAAGGGCAACCACTGTGACAAAACGGAACACCGCAATTCATGCAACGGGCAGATTGCTGGTTGAGTTTTTCTTCCGGAAATTTTTCCACGAATTCTTTGTAATCGTTCACACGCTCTTTCGCCGGACGCTTGGAGGGCATCTCCCTGGTGAATTCTATAAAACCTGTTGGTTTACCCATGGGGTTTAGTAGTTTATTGGTTTACTGGTTTATTGGTTTACTGGTTTATTCCCTACACTTTTAACTGTTCACTTTTGACTTCTGACTTTTCTCAGCCAATGCTTTCTTATAATCTTTCGGGAATACTTTGATGAAATTCTTCAGCTGGTTCTCAAAATCATTCAACACAAATTTTGCTACACTGCTTTCTGTGTAGGCGTAGTGTTTGGTGATCATATCATTCAGCAGTTGTGCATCTTCCTGGTTTAAGGGGTCGATGTCAACCATTTCTTTATTGCATAAGGTTTCGAACCCGCCATTTACATCATATACATAAGCAATACCGCCGCTCATACCTGCTGCAAAGTTTCTTCCCGTGCTGCCCAGTATCACGGCTGTTCCGCCGGTCATGTATTCGCAACCATGGTCGCCAACACCTTCTACCACAACACTGGCACCGGAATTTCTTACAGCAAAACGTTCACCGGCTTTACCACGAATAAATGCTTCACCGGAAGTGGCACCATAGAAGGCAACGTTTCCGATAATGATATTTTCTTCCGGAACATAAGAAGCCTGCTTCGATGGATATACGATCAGTTTGGCGCCACTCAATCCTTTTCCGAAATAATCATTCGCATCGCCTTCGAGTTCCAGCGTAACGCCTTTGGTATTGAAGGCACCAAAGCTTTGTCCGGCCGTACCTGTGAAATTGAAATGCAGTGTATCTTCCGGTAACCCATCCGCTTTATAAATCTTGGTGATCTCATTCGATAAGATCGTTCCGGCGGTGCGGTCCGTATTCTTGATCGGGAAAGATGCAGTAACCCTTTGTTTTTTATCCAAAGCGGGTTGTGCGGCTTTCAGCAATTGCCAATCCAATACTTCTGCAATGCCGTGATCCTGTTCTTCCTGTTTGTATAAGCCTGTATCATCTGATGCAGGTTCTTTGTACAATACGGCAGACAGATCGAGGGATGCATATTTCCAATGGGTGATATCATCTCTCATTTCGAGTGAGTCTACCTGGCCGATCATTTCATTGATGGTTCTGTAACCCAGTTCTGCCATGATCTCCCTTAATTCCTGTGTAATAAATTTGAAGAAATTCACCACATGATCCGGATCGCCTGTAAAACGTTTGCGTAATTCAGGGTCTTGTGTGGCAACCCCTACCGGGCAGGTATTCATGTGGCATTTGCGCATCATGATACATCCTTCAACGATCAATGCAGCGGTAGCTACGCCCCATTCTTCTGCGCCTAATAAGGCAGCGATCGCAATATCGCGGCCGGTCTTCATCTGGCCATCGGCCTGAACCACTACGCGGCTGCGTAATTTATTTTTAACGAGTGTCTGGTGTGTTTCTGCCAGGCCTAATTCCCATGGTAAACCGGCATGTTTGATAGAGCTGATCGGAGAGGCGCCGGTACCACCATCAAAACCTGAGATCAATACCACATCTGCTTTGGCTTTGGCAACGCCCGCTGCAATGGTTCCTACACCAGCTTTGGAAACCAGTTTCACATTGATACGTGCGGCACGGTTGGCATTCTTCAGGTCGAAGATCAATTGTGCAAGATCTTCGATAGAATAAATATCGTGATGCGGTGGTGGTGAGATCAAACCAACACCCGGTGTGGCATGTCTTGTTCTGCCGATCCAGTCGTCTACTTTATGTCCGTGTAATTTTCCGCCTTAAACCGGCTTTGCACCCTGTGCCATTTTAATTTGTAAATCATATTCTTAGGTGAGATAATAACAGGTTAACCCAAAACGTGCAGACGCTACCTGTTTGATGGCAGAGCGCATCAGATCACCATTGGGTAATCTTTCATAACGCTTTTCATCTTCACCCCCTTCACCGGTATTACTTTTTCCGCCAAGACGGTTCATGGCAATAGCCAGTGTGGTATGGGCTTCCCATGAAATGGAGCCGAAGGACATAGCACCGGTGGCAAAACGTTTGTAAATATTTTCAGCAGCTTCCACTTCATCAATAGAGATGGAAGGCCTGTTAGGTTTGAAGCGGAACTGGCTGCGGAGTGTGCAGGCTTTCTCGCTCTGGTCGTTTACGAGTTTTGAATATTTTTTGAAACTTGCATAATCATTCATTTTGGTTGAATGCTGCAAGAGGTGAATGGTTTGCGGATTGAACAGATGGAATTCGCCTTTGCGTTTCCACTGGTAGATCCCGCCAACAGGTAATCTGTCTACCGGAATATCTTTTTTGCTGAATGCGAAATAATGTTTGGCCAATACTTCTTTTGCGATCTCATCCAAACCCATTCCCTGTATACGGGAAGTGGCACCGGTGAAATAAGGATCCACTACGGTTTTGTTCAAACCGATGATCTCGACGATCTGTGCGCCCTGGTAAGATTGCAAAGTAGAGATCCCCATTTTGGAGAATACTTTCAGCAACCCTTCATTCACCGCTTTGATGTAATTCTTTTTCAGGTATTCTGCATCCAGGTCTGTTTGCAATCTGCCTGCGAGTTTCATGTCGCGGATAGAAGAGAGTGCGAGATAAGGATTGATGGCTGTGGCACCAAAGCCCAGTAAACATGCAAAATGATGAACTTCCCAAACATCGCCGGCTTCCACAATGATACCTACCTGTCCGCGATAACCTTTACGGATCAGGTGATGGTGTACAGCGGCTGTTGCCAATAAAGAAGGGATCGGTGCATGGTCCGAATCGATGGCGCGGTCTGTAAGTATGATCACTTCAAATCCATCTTCTACGGCATCTACGGCATAGCGGCATAAACGATCGAGCCCTGCTTTTAATGCACCCGGTTTTCCGTTTGCACGGAAATAGGTTTGCAAAGTTTTTGCCTGGAAGATACCGGTATCAATACTCCTGATCTTTTCTAATTCATGGTTGTTGAGAACAGGATGTTTCAATGCCACGCTGTGACAGGCCAATGGATCTTCCACCAATAAATTACCATTGCTTCCCGCAAAGGTTGCGAGCGACATCACCATACGTTCACGGATCGGATCAATAGGTGGATTGGTAACCTGTGCAAAGAGTTGTTTGAAATAGCTGCTTAAATGTTGCGGTTGTTCACTTAAGATAGCGAGTGGCACATCGGTACCCATGGAACCGATGGGTTCTTTACCATCAATGGCCATGGCAGAAATAATGGTATCGAGGTCTTCTGTTGAATAACCGAATACTTTCTGGTATTTAAAAACCTGGTCGTGTTCCAGGTGTGTGAACATCACACGTGGTTCAGGTAATTCTTCTAATCGGATCTTATATTTATTTAACCACTCTGCATAAGGTTTTTGTGAGCAGATGGTTTCTTTGAGTTCGTCATCACTGATGATACGTCCCTGTTCCATATCCACTACAAACATCTTACCCGGTTGCAAACGGCCTTTTTCTTTAACCAATGCAGGGTCGATAGGGAGTACACCGGTTTCGGATGCCATGATCACACGGTCATCATGGGTAACTGTGTAACGTGAAGGACGAAGCCCGTTTCTGTCGAGTGTGGCACCAATGATCTTTCCATCCGTAAATGAAATAGAAGCGGGGCCGTCCCATGGTTCCATCATACAGGCATGGAATTCATAGAAAGCTTTTTTGGCGGGATCCATCTGGTCGTTGCCGTCCCATGCTTCGGGTATCAGCATCATCATTACATGTGGTAAGGATCTTCCGGTGAGGGTAAGTAATTCGATCATGTTATCGAGACAGGCAGAATCTGATTGCCCTTCTGTAACGATCGGCAATAACATTTCCATTTCTTCTTTTGAGAAGTAAGGAGAGGTGAAGCCTTTTTCACTGGTACGGAGCCAGTTCAGGTTTCCCTGTAACGTATTGATCTCACCGTTGTGAGCGATATAGCGGAAAGGTTGTGCCAGTTTCCAGGAAGGAAAGGTATTGGTGGCAAAGCGTGAGTGAACCAATCCAAAGGCAGACACTACGCGTTTATCGCTGAGGTCGGGGAAATAGCCACGGACCTGCATGCTGGTGAGCTGTCCTTTGTAAATAAGTGT
>CBHRAM010000287.1:0-5065 GCA_966076165.1 uncultured Chitinophagaceae bacterium | reverse complement strand
AGTTGTTTAGTAAATAAAAAAACAAAGCGTTACCCCTCCTCGCTTTGCGAGGAGGTGTGCCCGAACGGCTTAGTGAAGGGTGGGGTGGTGAGGAAGTTTGTTTCGTGCACAAGTCATCAACCCCTCCGTCCCGGCTTTGCCGGGACACCTCCCCTGGGAGGGGAGGAATTTTGAGAGATAGATTAAGAAATATACATGATCAAAAAAGTCGTCATCATCGGACCTGAATCAACCGGCAAAAGTACTTTGTGCGAATTGCTGGCGCAGCATTATGGTATGCAGTGGTGCCCGGAGTTTGCCAGGGAATATTTATTGACCAATGGTACGCAGTATACCTATGATGATCTGCTAACGATTGCCAAAGGGCAGTTAGCGATGGAAGATGAATATTCGGTGTCAGTGAACAGTCAGTGGTCGATGGTAAATGAGCGGACATGGGTAAACCCACACTCCCTGCATACCACTAAAAAACCACCATTGTTATTTATAGATACCGATATGTATGTGATGAAAGTATGGTGCGAATATGTATTTGAGAAATGCCACCAGTTTATTCTCGATGAAATTGTTAACCGCAAATATGATCTCTATCTTCTCTGCAATACGGATCTGGCCTGGGTAAAAGATGATCTGCGTGAATATCCGGATGAAGCCAACCGGAAGGAATTGTTTACGATCTATAAAGATCTTCTCATCAACCAAAATGTTCCCTGGGTTGAGATCAGCGGCAGCAGCTATGAGGACCGTGTGCTGATGGCGATTGCGGCCGTTGAAGAATATCTTCACTAATCTCTGCGGGCTACTCTGCTTCTCCCTGTCTCTGCGGTTGGGGGATTTTGAACTGTGTAAGATTTTTATTTGATCAATGCCTGTGTGTCTTCATCGTCTTCAATATTGTGCATCTCCCGCAGGATCTGCGGGTAGCGCCAGGCAACACGGCCACTCATGGGTTTTACGGAGAATCGTTTGGGGTTTGGTAAACAGGCAATGATCATCGCTGCTTCGACGCGGCTCAGGTTCTTGGCAGGCTTACCAAAATATTTTTGTGAAGCGGCTTCAATGCCAAAAACACCCGGGCCCATTTCAATTACATTCAGGTACACTTCCAGAATTCTTTTCTTCCCCCAGAACCATTCGATCATTTTGGTAAAATACATTTCGGGTACTTTACGGATATAACGGTCAATGCTTCCGCCCTGCCATAAAAAAACATTCTTGGCTACCTGTTGGGTAATGGTACTGGCACCACCGCCTAATGGGATCCTGGTTTTCTTTCCTTTCTTTTTGGGTTTAAGGCTGTGTTCTATCGCATCCCAATCAAACCCGCCATGATCAGGGAAAGCCTGGTCTTCGCTGGCCATAGCAGCCAGTTTTACATTGGAGGAGATTTGATTCCAGCTTACATAATCCCTCTTCAATCCATACCCAAACAGATTGGTGATCTGTGTAATGGTAACAGGCGGCATTAACCAGATGCAGATAATAATATAAACAAGTGAAGAAACAAATCCCCATAGCAGGATCCGCTTGGTCCAGTGCCAGGTTTTTTTGAGAATGGGTTTGAATTGCATGTAAGAGCAAGATACTAAAACAGCCTGTTGAACTTCGTATAGAAGGAAAAAATTATTGAGGGGGTTTTTCTACGGCTGTATGTATGGTTGCCATTGTGTACTTCTTTCCTATTACGATATAGGTTTTATGACTGGCACTCAGCAGGCTGCCCACCACAAATACACCTCCCGCTATTCCCAGCCTTGTTAGGTTTACCGAACTAAACACCTGTTCGTTATGTATCAGGCTGTTGAAGATGTTGAGGAATATATAGGCACCACTGCCTAATTGAAACAGCACGCCATTACTGAAAATACTACCACCAAAATTTCGTTTGGGCATGCCATAGATCTCATTCACATGCAGTTTCAACAAGCCCAGCTTGGCCGTATCTATCTTTGGAAAACCAAAAGGATCGGGTATGGTTCTTACAACGATCTGTTCCATCAGAATGGAATCATTGCGTACCATTTTGATAATTCCTTCTATCCACTGTTTATTGCTGAACTGAAAATTGATCACACTGCCGGGGATCCAGGTCTGTATCACCTGGTTCTTTTGTTTCATCACCAACAGATCACTTTGTGAGAAGGATTGGCCCAGACAGAAAAATAAGCATGCAGCAGTTAGCAGTGGTTTCACTGTTCTAAGGTAAGGGATGGTTTTGATTCGGTTGCAAAGGAAGTGTTAATCGTGAGTGGTGAATCGTGAGTCGTGAGTGGGTTGCAGAGAATGCGTAATTTCCGTAGTTAAACTTGTCCTACTCACTACTCACTACTGACGATTCACGGTCAGTGCTTTATCTGATCCCCATACGCTAAAATTCCCCAGCAAAGAGCCACACCAAATCCAATAAGGATAATGCCGGAGATCCTGTTGATGGCTACCAGAATTTTTGGGGTGAGTTTTGAACGGAGCCTTGATGCCAGTGCCACTTTTGCAATATCGGTGAGTAATACAAAAAGCAGGCAGGTGCCAAATACAATAGCCCGGTACTCTAATGGATTCGGCGCCGTTTGCGAATCGGCAAGGATGGCTGCCGTCCAGGCAAACCAGAAAATAAAAACACCGGGGTTAAGAATATTGATAAAGAACCCCGAAACAAACAACCCGATAAAATGATGGGCTTTAAAATTCTTTTCGATGATATTATTATCCTCGTCGGTCTTTACTTTTTTAAAGAAGAGTGTGTACACGCCCATTGCCACCAAAAAGATGCTGCCTGCTACTGCTATAAAAGTGCGGTGATTGAGTGCCTGGTTAAATAAGCCGGTAAAGAAATTACAGATCAGCACCAACGTGATATCGCTTACCGAGATACCCGCTACAAAATAATAACCGGCTTTATGTCCGTGGTTGATGCTTTGCTTCAGGATAGCAAAGATGACCGGGCCGACAGAGATAGCCAGAAATATACCTAATACCAATCCTTTGAGCAGGGGTGCAATCATCAGAATAATCGGTTAAAATAATAACCGAAAGTAAGCCGTAATTTTTAGAATTCAGCGTTTGGGGTTATTACCCTCTGCGGATATCTCTGCTACTCCCTGTCTCCGCGGTTGGCAAGGGCTTTACAAATAGTACACTCCCATATTTTATTACTCTATCCAACCGCAGAGATGCAGAGGACGCCGAGATAGCCGCAGAGAAAATTATTTGAGGATGGTGGCTGAGATGATCTTATCCAATCCGGGGAAAGCGCGCTCAAAATAGCCATTGCCATATTTATACAAGGAGTCCTGTATCGTTGCCGGTTTTTTTCCATACCGGCCGTTTAGCCTGGCAATCACTTCTATGCCTTTCACCACTTTGCCAAACGGTGTATATCCTTTTACACCATTGCGAAAAGCTGTATCCAGTTTGGCATTATCTGCCATGTTGATGAAAATTTGTGTGGCCCTGTCGTTTCTTCCTCCCCGTGCAAAAGCAATCGTGCCCTTGCTGTTTTTTTGAAGTGCCGGTTCATCAGGTAATTTGCGCGGATCCCAAAACCGGTTGGCCGCATAATTAGCGGAGATGCCGAACTGCACTACAAAATCAGGTTCTACCCGAAAGAATAAAGCATTGGAAAAAAAGCCCGACTTGACCAGTTGATAGATTCTGTCTGCCCCCAACGGTGACCAGCTTCGGTACACTTCAATAATGAATTCCCCTTTGTTGGTTTTGAAAGCAGTACTGAATTTATCCGGAGCTTTTAGCTGAAGAACAGAAAGATCGGGAGCCTGGGCATGCAGGAGTTGAACAGAAAACAACCAACAAAAGAACAAGGCTTTTTTCATGATCGCCGTTTTATGCCTTCTGCGGTTTTGCATTCTCTTTTTTAAGAAATGCCTGCCAGTCTTCCAGCATCTGCCCTTTCAGTACACGGGGAAATTTATGTTGTCCGCCCACTTTACCTTTTGATTGCATGAACTCCATGAACTGCTGTTCGCTTAATACAGTTAACATCACTTCACGTAAAGCGCTTTTTCTTTCCACCGCATAATCATCATTGAGTTCTTTCAGTTTCTCATCGATCAGTTTGCCCAGTTGTGCACTGTCTGCTTTATCATCGCATGCCACATACCAATGATGTGCAAAGAAATTGCCATGTGGTACACCTGCAACCGTAAACTCAGGAATACAGAGATTCAGTTCTTCACCGGCCAATTGTATGGCATGGTTCATATTCTCAACACTCAGGTGTTCACCAACCAGGCTTAGGAAATGTTTGGTGCGGCCTGTGATCACGATCTCACATTTTTCTTTATCGGTAAAACGAACCGTATCGCCGATCAGGTAACGCCAGGTGCCGGCAGACGTGCTGATCAGTAAAGCATAATCTTTTCCTTCTTCCACTTCGTGGATCATCAGGGCTTCCGGGTTGCTGACCATTTCTCCGTCGGCATCAAAATTCTTTTCATCAAAGGGAACGAACTCCATAAAGATATGTTCACCTGTTACCAGGCGCATCCCTTTTGCATATTGTCTTTCCTGGTAAGCGATAAAGCCCTCGCTTGCCAGATAGGTTTCTATATAAGTGATAGGCTTGCCCAATAGTTTTTCAAACCCTTTTTTATAGGGTTCAAAACTCACGCCGCCATGTACAAAAAAGGCGAGGTTGGGCCACATTTCGTGTATGTTGTTGAGCTTGTATTTTGCGATCACCATTTCCATGCACATCTGGATCCATGCGGGCACACCGATCAAAAAACCGATATCCCATTCGGGCGCTTTCTCAACGATCTCTTCCAGTTTCTTGTTCCAGTCTTTTTGTTTGGCGATCTTTTTACCGGGTTTATAAAAAGGCTGAAACCAAAAAGGTGCTTTCTTAACGGTGATGCCGCTCAGGTCGCCGGCATAATAACCCGGTCCTTTCTGCAAGTCTGTACTACCGCCCAGTGTTAACCAGCCTTTACTGATAGAACTAAAGGGTATATCCTCATAGGTTCGCAGGCTGAGCAGTTGTTTCACCATAACGATCTTGTTGCCGCGAAGGAGGTCGTTGGTAATAGGAATGTATTTACTGGCCGAT
>CBHRAM010000286.1:0-5093 GCA_966076165.1 uncultured Chitinophagaceae bacterium | reverse complement strand
TGTAACTTATAACCAGATCCTGAATCCTGTCCTGGAAGTGTACAACTTGGACAGGCAGAGCCTTTCAACATTCCCACTCCTTCGCAGGTTGGGCACTTCAACATCGGCTCTACGGCCTTAGCAAAACCGTGATATTTTTTCTGGAGATCCCGGATGGAGCGATCGTAAAAGAAACAGTCTGCCAGCTCGACTAAGAACTGAACCGGAGAAGCAAAGCATTTAGGATTATCGAACTGCACAAGATCAGAAACGATAAAGCCGGGGACCTTCCCCCAGTCATTACTGATCGGGTTATTTTTTATGTTGGATATTGATACCTGCTCCCCATCGCGTTTGATGATGATATCCTTCTCATCATCTACAAAGCGGAAATAATTTGATTTCTGATCATCCTGTTTAATCTGTCCGCTTTCTACCGCTGTATTGAACTGCACTTCAGTAATACCGAACTCTTTTACCTCATGGACCGTAAGCTGAAAACAAACATATTCGAGAGATCTTCCGTTCGGCAAGTAATCATGAATGCCATCAATGCATTTGTAGGTAGGATAACATTTAGGCTCTTTCATATTCTGCGCATCCGGATCCATGGCTTCTACTTCCATAAAGATCAACCCCATCGGATCGGACCGATATGCATTCAATGCAAAGTTCTTCACCCATTTCCGAAGAGATTGGCCAAAGCGCACATCATCCAGAATTGAATTCATTGTACGCTCTGAATCTTTGTTGATATTGAATCTGGAAGAACCGCCGCGGGCTGAGAAGATCATCTCTTCCTGATGGAGTAACCTGGTGAACAGATCACGGTTGCTGACTGGGTTCTCGCTTCTGGATGCCCATACATCACTGTTCTCGAAATATGCATCCTTCGTCATCCCACCTTTAAGATCAACACCATGTAAGTGACGCATCAGCCTTTTACGCCAATCACGCCCACTGGTGATGAGTTCTTTATTCGGGTTATCGAGAATAATTTTCTTTATCTGTTCAAGGGTGTACTTGCCCATTTGCTCGCGCGTTTATAATACTAAATTAATTAGTATTATCCATCTTTTGCGAAAATATTTAGCAACTAAACTGAATAACCCCACTTTTCAACAGCTCCGCCGCGAACTTCCTGAGCAACGTACCTGGTAGGATCGAGTAAATGGTTGAAGTCATCGATAGGATCATTGGTGTAATTGCCGTGCTTATCCTGATCATATACATACGAGAGGATCTCGGTCCAGAAATCGGTACTTTCTTCAACCACATAAAAGTTCATGGTGTTTATAAGATCGATACCGAACTTAATACTGTCGGTCCCTTTGGCTGCTGCCTTAACATTGAATCCTCGTCTGAGCATTGGATACTTAGTGAAATCATCATCGCTCAGCTCTTCTCCCCGATATCCGTTCTTCAGCTTATCAATACTCTTCGGATCAGCACTATCTGCCACGATCAAATCGTTTGGACCGAGTTTCTTCTGACAGAAGAATTTAGCAATCTCGAGCGTGTTCATCGGTTTGTAGTTCAGCTGACGAGCCCACAGATCATTCTTGTGAATCTTCACGCCAACAATCCCTGCAGGGCTGGCCGTACCGAAGTCAAGTCCGAAAATCTCTTTGTATGGTAGTTTCAAGTAATCAACCAGTTTAATAGGTTTGGCTTTGGTGAATATCTGTCCTTTGCGGCCGGTGCTTGCCCATCCTTTTATCGCTGTTTTATAGTAAAACGGATTATACAGATGGCTGTCTGGGTTGCCATAATTGCGGTAATTATCTACGATATGCTGCTCGAGGTGAGGATTGTCTTCATAGGATGTTTTGATACAAAGAAAGCCTGGAATTGTCTTGGGTACGATCTCGAAGAAACCATCTTCCTGCTCTCCTTTTTCATTCTTTGCCGGGATGCATGTGAAATACCGCTTAACTATCCAGTGCATGATGTCTGGTGTGTTGAGGATGATCACGATCAGGGACCCTTTCTTCCGGATACTATCAGCAAAGGTGTTGAACTTATCTACATCACGAATATCCTCCGCCTCCTCGATTACGGCAATATCAACGTTCGATATTGATTTCAGGTTGGATTTCTTCTCATTGCGGCTGGCCCGGAAACCTTTGGTGAAGACCATCGTCTCATTAGTCTCTTTGTCCTTTATGCCGGTATCAAGGCGATCATAAAGCGTTGTGAGTACCCCATTGGCATTTGCTGTGTCAAACCTGAGAAGGACCTCATTGAGGATAGATTCCCGGACCAGTTCTTTCTCATCACGAAGGACCACGCAACGGCGCTTTTTAATGGTTGACTGATAGGCGATGAACTTACTCACCTCATACGTCTTGGCACCACCACGGCCACCGATACACACCACAACATTTATTCCCGGGGGAAGATTGTATAGTATTTTGAAAGGCTCCAACGCCCTCACCTTAACCTTTGGCGTTATAACTGGGGCTTCTGTCACTCAAATACGGTTTCTGCTTTTTCTACGGAGAATTTGCCGGAGATCTCTTTCTTCTCTGGTGCGTAAGTGCCATCCATTTTATTCAGTTCTGCAATAGCGTTTTTCCTATCCATCCAGTCAGGCACAACATCCACATGCTGTATTTTACCGTCCACTACCATGGCTTTGGTCAGTGGAATGCCTCCTCTTGCAATCATGCTTAAAATCTCTTTCCTCTCATCAACTTCGATTATATCCCTTTTACGGGCCTCTATGGCCATTTGCTTGTCTACCTCTGCAAGCTCCTTATTAAGCTGCTTTTGCTGTTCTGCGTGTTGCTGGTTGGCAATTTTCCATTGCCGGTCGAATGTTCGCGTGCTTAATTGCCATTTGCTGACAACTTTTGCCAATACTTTGCCACGCTCCTCGCCCTTTTTGAGGCAGGATATAATGTAGTCAATGATTACCTGTTTACTTGGCTTTGCCATTATACGCAATTTACTAAGTTTTTTAGCAATGAATTGTAAAAAAAAGGTGTTATTGATTTTTATGGTAATGGCTTGGGTTTAGGAATTCCCATCATTCTGTTTTCCTGAATAGGAACAGATTCAGGATGCTCCCTTCTATCAACTATATTTCCGTTACGATCACAACCGGCATATCCACTCTGGTTGATTTCGTGAATCTTAATCAGATCTTCTCGACCTGCAGCAATTAGCTTCTGCTTTGTTTCTTCCGTCATAAAGTTTATGTTTTAACCCAACCCCATCAAAACCTCCACGGCTTTCTTTGATCTCGGGTCGAGTTCGTTAAATGATCTTTCAAAAGGTGAGACTGGCATTTCCGCTGTCTCGCCTAAGGTACCAGTCAGGAAAGTAACCGGGTCATGGATACAAAAGGTTGTAAGTATCCTTGCTACCAATTCAATAGGCGGCTCTGCCCGATCGCTTTCATACGACTGATACCTCTTTGTGCCGATTTTAAGAATACCCGCGGCTTCCGTTTGGGACATCCTGTGGCGAATTCTTACTTCTCTTAAGTTCCTGGCAAATGGCTTCATCTGTTACTTCTTTGCTTTCTTGCTGAGAAAATAGTAATAAAACATTGCCTGAGTAGTCTGCGAAAGAGGCCGGGTACCATTAACCAAGGCAGAAAGGGATGTGTAATCCAGACCAGTCTCTTTGGCTATATCTTTCAGCTTGGTGTGAGTGGCCAGCATACGATCGCTAATCCATTTGGCATCTACCTCGGCCGCTTCCGGCTGCTCGTACTGGATAGCATGAACCTTGATCTTCTTGCCTGTGAAGAATCGGTCAAATGTTTCATGCGTGATCTCGATCAGGCGCTTCTGGTTATGGTATGCGCCGGCTGCACTTTTCCCCTGCACAATCTGTATGATCACGCCCTGTGGTGAATAGTCTACAATCTTGAACGTAATACTGCCATGCTTTTTATGCTCGGTGGCGGCGAGCTCCATCATTGTTAACGATTCTGGATCCAGATCGGTTAACAGGTGAATGTTTTTGATCAGTGCCATTTTTCAACGGTTTATAAAATGAAAAAAGAAAGGGGGAGTTTCACCCCCTTCCCATGTTTACTCAATCCACTTGAGTTTGCCGGTTTCGATTTGGTAGATTGTCATCTGACCGTTTACTTTTCCAGCTTCTGTGGCTTCATCTTCGTCATCGTAGATTTCAACCACATCGAAGAACTCAGTGTCTCCGTCTTTCCATGCTGAGATGGTACTGGTTGTTTCAGAAGCGATGGCGAAGGCTTTAATCATTCCTTCTTCACCTTGTAGATTCTGACCAACGGTTGCTTTTACAACCCAACCTTCTCTGATGTGTTCGATTCGACCGACCGAGAAGATTGTACCATCTGGAAATTCCAACCGCAATTCGCGGAGTTTCAAAAATGCTCTTTCCATAACTTGGTTTGCCATTTCTATTGCGGAGGCACCGCTTTTGTTTATCAAAGAACTGATGTAAAGATACAAATAAATATTTGTAAATAACAGACATTATTAAAGATATTTTTATTTTATTTCTTCAATGATCATATCTGAAAACCTATACACCATTCTTTTTGCTGTCAGATATAAGCTTCCCCAATCGGTTCTGCTCGACATAATACCAACCCACCACTTCATATTGGCTTTGGTCTTATCTAAAAAGTCAATTACCCACTTTGTAGACCTGTCTGTTTGAGGAGGCAGGTTTCCATCATGCATTATTCGATAAACCTCTACTGACATCCAATTGTCAATTCCATCATCCCATTGTTTATGGGATTCGTTTATAGAATACTTTTCAAAAAGCTGTTTTTTATCCATTGTGTTTAAATTATAATGTGTGAAAGAGTTTAAGTTGTTCGGTTTTTTGTGGCCGTTTTTCGAGAGGGAATTTTGATTTGTATTGGTGCAGCTGGTCAACCCATAACTGATCATTCGTTTCTGCAAACTCATCCTCAATCAAGTCCTCCCAATTGTTATAGATTAGCCATTTCATTCTTGATCGAAGATGATCATCAATACATTCTTCTCTGGTTGCCAATCGGCTATCTATTTTTTGAAGATGCATCTTACTCCTTGTCAACTTACCGGCCCAGGCTGCTGAGTTCAGATAAACGAATATCTGCCGGTCGAATCGTTTTGTTTTGCCTT
>CBHRAM010000285.1:0-5095 GCA_966076165.1 uncultured Chitinophagaceae bacterium | reverse complement strand
GATTAGCGGATTAAGGATTAACGGATCGGCGGATTTTATGAATCCAATGATCCGCAATCCGCTAATTCGCCAATCCTCCCTAACTTCCCTGCATGAAACGGTATTCTCTTTTATTGCTTCTGTTATTTAGTGTATTCAGCACCCGGGCTCAGTGGAAACCTTTTCGTTTTGCATTCCTTTCCGATACGCATATCGGCTCGCCCAATGGCGGTGCTGAAGAAGATCTGCGGAGAACCGTGGCCGATATCAACCAGATGACCGATATCGCCTTTGTGGTGATCACCGGCGATATTACCGAACTGGGCACCGATGCTGAGATCAAACTGGCCAAAGCCATACTGGATGATCTGAAAGTTCCCTATTATATCATCCCCGGTAATCACGACAGCGGCTGGAGCGAGAGTGGAGGCGTAAGTTTTGGTAAAGTATTCGGCAACGATAAATTCATCTTCGAGTATAATGGCATTACATTCCTTGGCTGTGCTTCCGGACCTTATGTGCGTATGAGTGATGGACATATTCCCCGCGATGCTGTTGTATGGATGGACAAAGAGCTAAAAAAGATCGATCCTGAAAAGCCCCTGATATTTTTAAATCATTACCCGCTCGATAAAGATCTTGACAACTGGTATGAAGCCATCGACCGCTTAAAACAACACAATACCCTTGCAGCACTCTGCGGGCATGGCCATAATAACCATGCTTTGAATTTTGAAGGGATACCTGCCGTAATGGGACGATCCAACCTCCGCGCCAAAGCGGCTTATGGAGGATATAACCTGGTGGATATCCGTACAGATTCTATGATCTTCTCTGAAAGAACACCTGGCATCAGCACCAAAAGATCATGGACCGGCATTAAACTGGAGCAACAGCATTACGATCTTACCAAAACCTATCCAAGGCCCTCCTATGCAGTAAATGATAGTTTCCCTAATGTGAAACATAGCTGGACCTATGCATCAGATGCCAATGTGATCTCTACCCCGGTTGTAGCCGGCAAGCTGGTTATTTTTGGAAACAGCCTCGGCAGGATCGATGCACTTTCACTGGCTACCGGTAAAAAGCAATGGTCATTCAGCACAGGCAATGCCATTTATTCTTCACCGGCCGTGAGCAGTAATAGATTGGTAATAGGTTCGGGTGATGGCAAGATCTATTGCTTATCGGCCGACGAGGGGAAGCTGATCTGGCAATATCAAACAGGTGCTGCCGTGCTGGGCTGCCCGCTGATCGATCACAATACAGTTTATATAGGTGGAAGCGATCACCATTTCCGGGCGATCGACCTGATGACAGGTAAAGAGATCTGGCATTTTGATGGACTGGATGGGCCTGTTGTAAGCACACCGGCCCTTTATAAAGGGAATATCATCTTTGGTGCCTGGGACCGGAACCTGTATTCACTCAATGCCACAGATGGTAAGCTTAACTGGAAATGGAATAATGGTTCCGCTGTGCGCAATTTCTCACCGGCAGCCTGTATCCCGGTTATCAAAGATGATGTGGTATATATCGTAGCCCCTGACCGTTACCTGACGGCAATCGATTTTGTAAAGGGAACTACCCTCTGGAGAAATAATGAATCAACGGTTCGGGAATCGATTGGCATTTCGGGAGATGGCCGTTTTGTTTATGGAAAGACGATGAATGATACGATTGTGGCATTCCCTACTTCAAGGGAAAAACAATCTCCCGCCTGGAAAATGGATTGTGGTTTTGGTTATGAACACGTACCTTCTATGCTGATTGAGAAAGACGGATTGGTGTATTTTGGCACAAAGAACGGAAGGGTGTATGCCATTGACCCCAAAACCCGCAGACGTGTATGGACAACCCGGATAGACAACTCAATGGTAAATACGGTTAATGTGCTCAGTGCAAAACAACTGATCGCGGCAACCATGGACGGAAAAGTATCTCTTTTGGAAATCAAATAATCAATCACATGCGTAAACTCTTTATTGCTTTATTGCTAATGTCTACACAGTTAACGGCCCATTCGCAACAGCGGATCTTTATCTATCCTTCCTCCGAAGGCATTGTAAAACCGGGGTTTGATACCACGGCACCTTATATGGACTATTATCCCTCTAAAAATCCATCTGCCCAAAAAACGGTGGTGGTGATTTGTCCTGGTGGCGGATACCAAAATCTGGCCTGGGAAAAAGAAGGGGTGTACCCGGCACAGTTTTTTAATGAAAACGGCATTGATGCCTTTGTACTAAAGTACCGGCTCAATAATAACAAACAGGAGGGGCATCGTTATCCCGACCAGTATAATGATGTTACCACAGCCATCCGTATCGTTCGTTCAAGGGCCGCGGAATGGGGTATTGACCCTGAGAAAGTAGGCGTGATGGGCTTTTCAGCCGGTGGTCATCTGGCTTCTACGGCTGCCACCATCTTTCAGAAAGGAGATCCATCTGCACCCGATCCGCTGAAAAGGTTTGATACCCGGCCATCATTTGCCATACTGATGTACCCGGTAATTACTATGGATACCAGTTTTGCTCATCGCGGCAGTCGTGATAATCTCTTAGGAAAAACACCGGATCAAGCCCTGGTGGATGCATTATCTACCGAAAAAAGGGTAACTGCGGATACACCACCCACGTTTCTGGTACATGCAGACGACGACAAAGGGGTAGTACCGATGAACAGTATCGCTTTTTATACAGCCATGAAGAAGTATAAAGTAAAAGGGGCCATGATCATTTATGACCATGGCGGACATGGTTTTGGCATGGCACCCAAGGATCCCGTACTGAACCAATGGCCCACCCAATGCGTACAATGGTTACAGCGACTGGGTTTCAAATAAAAGGGATACCCATAACAAATAAATTTTCCTCATGTTAAATGATGATATTTACAGAAATATTTTTTTAACTTTCCTATCTCATCATTAACAAAACACAAATTCATACCATCATGGCAAAAGCAAGTAAAAAGAAAGCCGCAAAAAAACCAGCCAAAAAAGCGGCTCCCAAAAAAGCAGTAAAAAAAGCAGCTAAGAAAGTTGCTAAAAAAGCACCTGCTAAAAAGAAAGCACCTGCAAAGAAAAAAGCAGCCGCTAAAAAAACGGTAAAAAAAGCTGCTAAGAAAGCACCCGCAAAGAAAAAAGCAGCCGCTAAAAAAGTTGTGAAGAAAGCTGCAAAAAAAGCGCCTGCTAAAAAGAAAGCACCTGCCAAAAAGAAAGTGGCCCCTAAGAAAAAAGTGGCTGCTAAAAAACCGGTAGCTAAAAAAGTGGCACCCAAACCCGCACCCAAGAAAAAAGTAGCTGCAAAAAAACCAGCTCCTAAAAAAGTTGTGAAACCCGCGCCAGCACCCGTTCCTGCACCTGCACCGGCCCCTGTTGTAGTAGAAACACCCGTAGTGGAAACGCCTGTTGTGGAAACACCTTCCAACGACGGTACGCTGTTCGGTAATAATAACTAAGCAGGATCCGGTTACTATCTATCATATTCAACTCCTGTTATTGTTTGCTAAAAATAATGACAGGAGTTTTTTGTTTCAATAAGCCATAAGAAAATCAACCACCGGATTCATGCTTGTATGAATTTGTTTTTACACCTACCAAAACTAAACTTATGCGTCATCTATGTATTGCATTGATCTGCCTGATCGGATCTTTTGCCTCTGCACAAACCCCTTCAAAAATTGCCGACAAGACCAAGAACATGAAACGCTATGATGGCTATTTCACTTTCTGGTGGGATGCGGCCAATGGCAAGATCTGGTTACTGGCTGATAAATTTGATAAGGAATTTTTATACATCAACTCTCTTCCCGCCGGCCTGGGTTCGAACGATATCGGCCTCGACCGTGGTTTGATCGGCGGTACCCGTATCGTTGCTTTTAATAAAGTAGGCAAGAAACTCTTTCTGGTGCAGCCTAATTACAGCTACCGGGCCAGTTCTTCCGACAAGAATGAACAAAGGGCCGTAAAAGAGTCTTTTGCCCAGTCAACGATCGCCAGTTTTGTGATAGATGAGGATGAAGGCGATAAGGTACTGGTAGATGCTACTTCTTTCTTTGTCCGCGATGCACAGAATGTGGCAGACAGGATCCGCACCATGCGCCAGGGAACCTATACTTTCAGCGAACCACGTTCTGCTATGTATATGGCTAACACAAAGAATTTTCCATTGAACAGTGAGTTCGAAGCCACGATCAGTTTTACCGGAGGCAGCGATGCAGGAAGATTTGTAAGTACCGTTACCCCTTCTACCGAAGCCATTACGGTGAGGATGCACCATTCTTTTGTACAGTTACCCGATGATAAATACAAACCCCGCCGTTACGATATCCGCAGCGGTTATTTCGGGATCTCTTATTTTGATTACAGCAGCCCGTTCTCTGATCCGATCGAGAAGATGTTCATTGCCCGCCACAGGCTCGAAAAGAAAGATCCTTCTGCGGCAGTAAGTGAAGCGGTGAAACCCATTGTATATTATATCGACAACGGAACCCCGGAACCCATCCGCTCTGCTTTAATGGATGGTGCCAAATGGTGGAACCAGGCGTACGAAGCTGCCGGTTTTAAAAATGCATTTGTTGTAAAAGTGCTGCCCGATACGGCTGATGCCATGGATATCCGGTACAATATGGTCAACTGGGTTCACCGATCTACCCGCGGATGGAGCTATGGTGCGTCCATTACCGATCCAAGAACAGGCGAGATCATTAAAGGACAGGTTACTTTGGGTTCTTTACGTGTTCGCCAGGACTATCTCATTTTTACCGGGTTACTTTCTCCTTATGAAACAGGCAAGCCCGCTCCCGAAACCATGAGGACCGCTGCTTTGCAACGTCTTCGTCAACTGGCTGCGCACGAAATTGGGCACACCCTCGGTTTACAACATAATTATGCATCCAGTTTTAATAACCGCGCTTCGGTGATGGATTATCCGCATCCGAATGTGTTTGTAAACAGTAAGGGCGAGATCGATTTTACACAGGTATATACCAATGAGATCGGTGATTGGGATAAACGGGCCATTACCTATGGTTATTCAGATTTCGCGCCCGGCACCGATGAGAATACTGCATTGAACACCCTTCTCGAAGAGAATACTAAAAAAGGTTTACT
>CBHRAM010000284.1:0-5097 GCA_966076165.1 uncultured Chitinophagaceae bacterium | reverse complement strand
GCAGATGAAATGCTGAACATGGGTTTCCAGGATGATATCGAATTCATCCTTAAGAACACCCCGGTTCGTGAAAGTACCTGGTTATTCAGTGCAACCATGCCACCCGAAATACGTAAGGTGAGCAAGAAGTACATGAAGGATCCGAAAGAAGTAACGGTAGGTAAGGTGAACACAGCTAATAAAAGCATCGATCACCAATACTATGTTACTACGGCACAACATCGTTATGAAACCCTGAAAAGGATCATCGATTTTAACCCGGGGATCTATGGTATCATCTTTACCCGTACCAAACTGGATGCACAGGAAATTTCTGAGCGTTTAACGAGGGAAGGATATGATATTGATGCGTTACATGGAGATCTTACACAGCAGCAGCGTGATAAGGTAATGGGACAGTTCCGTGATAAGAGCCTCCAGTTACTGATCGCTACCGATGTGGCAGCCAGGGGTATCGATGTAGTAGGTATCACACATGTGATCAACTACGAATTACCGGATGATGTTGAAATTTATACACACAGAAGCGGCCGTACCGGTCGTGCCGGAAACCAGGGGATCTGTGTCTCTATCGTACATGCGAAAGAGATGTATAAGTTCAAACAGATCGAGCGCATCAACAACTCGCAGTTCCATAAAATGGATATCCCGAGCGGTAAGGATGTGTGCAGAAAACAGTTCTTCTCTTTCATGGATAAGTTATTGTCGACCGATATCAGCAACAGCGAATACGAGACCTATGTACCGATGCTGGCAGAAAAATTTGCCGATATCAGTAAAGAAGAAGTACTCAAACGTATCGCAGCGATGGAATTTGACCGCTTCCTGAAATACTATGAGAACTCGGAAGATCTGAACCTGAGGGAACGCAGCAAAAGAGATAGCAACGACAGAAGCGAGCCAAGAAGAAGGGACGACAGAAGTGAAGGACGTGGTGATCGTGGGGATAGCCGTAAAGAGTACAGTCGTGGTGGCGGTTACAGCCGTTTGTTTGTAAACCTCGGCACCAAAGACGGGTTCTTTAAAGCAAGCTTCTTACAGTATATCCTGGACATGAGCGACCTGAAAAAAGAAGTACTCGGAAAAATCGATATGAAGGACATGAACAGCTGGATAGAGATCGATAAAAGTGCGGCCCAGCAAATGATCCGTTCACTCGATGGAAAGAATTATAAAGGAAGAAGGATCCGCATGAACGACGCAGACAGCGGCGGCCCTGCAGGATTTGTGAAGAGGCCTCGCAGAGGCGAGTAAGACGTTTATTGGTTTATTTGTTTTTGGTTTATTAGTACGAATGTTACGAATAAACTGATAAACCAATAAACAAATAAACCAACAAACCAGTAAACCAATAAACAGTTTCTTAATACAATGGAACAAGCAATCGAACAAGCAACATCTGTGGAAGCCTTATTGAAAAAACGTCCACTGATCATTTCCGGTCCCTGCAGTGCCGAGACAGAAGAGCAGGTTATGCAAACAGCTATGCGTTTAGCTGCAACAGGTAAAGTGGATATCATGCGTGCAGGTATCTGGAAACCCCGTACCCGTCCCGGAAGTTTTGAAGGTATCGGTACCAAAGGTTTGCCATGGTTACAGGCCGCAAGAAAAGAATCAGGCTTGCCCGTTGCGGTAGAAATAGCCACCGGCAAACAGGTGGAAGATGCTTTGCATTTTGGTGTGGATGTATTATGGATCGGTGCCCGTACAACGGTTAACCCTTTCAGCGTACAGGAAGTGGCAGATGCTTTGCGTGGTGTGGATGTTCCCGTGTTAATTAAGAACCCTATCAATCCCGATCTGGAATTATGGATCGGTGCCATGGAGCGTGTGGCCAAAGCCGGTATCAAAAATATCGGATTGATCCACCGTGGTTTCAGCTCTTATGGTAATACAGAATACCGCAATGCCCCCATGTGGCACCTGGCTATCGAAATGAAACGCCGGTACCCTGAATTATTAATGATCAATGATCCTTCCCATATCTGTGGAAGAAGGGATATTTTACAGGAAGTGGCGCAAACTGCTATCGATCTGGATTTTGATGGTTTGATCATCGAAAGTCATATCGATCCCGATAATGCCTGGAGCGATGCCAAACAACAGATCACTCCCGAGAAATTAGGAGAGATGATCAGCAGCATCCGCTGGAGAAAAGAAGATGTGGCTTCTGAAGAATACCATGCAGCTTTGGAAAAATTACGCCAGCAGATCAATAACCTCGATGATGAATTGATGCAGATCCTCAGCCAGCGTATGAAAGTGGCAGAGAGCATTGGTAAATACAAGAAGGATAATAATATCACCATCCTGCAGACCAACCGTTGGAATGCGATCCTGGAAAGAGCTTTTGCCAAAGGCGAGAAATTCGGCCTGAGCAAAGAATTTGTGACCAAGTATTTCGACGCGGTTCACATGGAAAGTATCAACCACCAGAACAAGATCATGAACTCATAATTAGTGAATTAGCGGATAACGGATTGGCGGATTATTTTCTTCCAATCCGTTAATCCGATAATCCGCAATCCGCTAATCCTTCCATGAAAAAAAGAACCTTTACCTTCTCAACAACTTCTGTTGATTATTATTTTGATGCCGGTTTTTCTCACCTGGAAAAACTTGTATCAAAAGAAAATGCGGTGATCATTACTGATGAGCATGTATTTGCCAAACACAAATCAAAGTTCAAAGGATGGAACACCATTGTTTTAAAACCGGGAGAAGAGTATAAGATACAGCCTACGGTTGATGGTGTGATCGGACAACTGATTGCTTTTGGTGCGGACAGAAAAACAACTTTGATAGGTGTTGGGGGAGGAGTGGTAACCGATATCACCGGATATGTTGCCGGTATTTATATGCGGGGTATTGCATTTGGCTTTGTGCCTTCTTCTTTACTGGCCATGGTAGATGCTTCGATAGGTGGTAAGAACGGAATTGATGTGGGATTGTATAAAAATATGGTGGGATTGATCCGTCAGCCCAAATTCCTTTTGTTCGATCATTCCTTATTGAAGTCATTGCCTAAAGCTGAATGGCAGAACGGTTTTGCTGAGATCATCAAACATGCCTGTATCAAGGATGCGGCTATGTTCAGATTATTACAACAACATAAGCTGACCGATTTTCAAAAAGACCCTAAGCTACTTGCTTCACTGATCGAGAGAAATGTGCTGATCAAGACCAAAGTGGTGGTAGGCGATGAGTTTGAACAAGGTGAAAGAAAACTGCTCAATTTTGGCCACACACTCGGACATGCCATCGAGAATATGTATGAACTGAGTCACGGACAAGCCATCAGTATCGGCATGACCTACGCTTCAGTGATCTCTCAACAGCTCAAGGGCTTTACCGGAACCGCAGATGTGGTAAACCTCTTAAGTAAATATGGTTTGCCCACTTTTGCAAAGTTTGACACCAAAAAAGCCTTCAAAGTATTGATGAAGGATAAGAAGAAAGACAATGTAAGCATCAATTATATCCTGCTCTCTAAAACAGGTAAAGGCGTTATACAGCCGTTGTTACTGGTACAGTTGCAGGACATTCTCAAACAATTCTAAAAGATCTGCCATTCGTTACAGATCTCCTGCTTTTATACAATGATTGTAACCATACAACCTTCTCAATTATCAGGAACCATTCAGGCAGCTGCCAGCAAAAGCAGTATGCAAAGGGCCTGTGCCGCAGCATTACTTACCAATGGAGAAACCATACTTTCCAATCCCGGAAAGAGCAATGATGATCTTGCTGCGATCGATGTGATTCAAAAATTAGGTGCTGTGGTTAAGTATGCAGAAAATGGCGACCTGATCATTACATCCAAAGGGATCTACCCAAAAAATAATGAAGTAAACTGTGGCGAAAGCGGATTGGGCATCAGGATGTTTACACCCATCACTGCATTAAGCGATCAACAGATCACGCTAACCGGAACAGGAAGCCTGTTAACACGCCCGATGGATTTCTTTGATGAGATTCTGCCAAAACTGGGTGTAAAAGTCAAATCCAACGACGGCAAACTTCCTTTACAGATACAAGGCCCCATCAAACCCACCAACATTGAAGTCGACGGATCATTGAGTTCTCAATTCTTAACAGGCCTCCTCATGGCCTACGGCGCAGCCGGAGCCAAAGGGGTAACCATCACCGTCAAAGACCTGAAAAGCAAACCCTATATCGACCTCACCCTCCAGGTAATGAAACATTTTGGCTGGGCGGTAGAAAACAAAAACCACGAACAATTCATATTCAATTTCCCGATTTCCCAATTCCAAAATTTCCCAATCAGTTATTCAGTTGAGGGTGACTGGAGTGGGGCCGCCTTCCTGCTCGTAGCAGGAGCCATCGCCGGCCCGATCACGGTACAAGGCCTTGATGTGTACTCAACCCAGGCCGATAAAGCCATCTTACAGGCTTTATCCGATTGTGGTTGTCAACTATCCATTCAACCCAACCAGATCGAAATAGGGCCCTTACCGTTGAAAGCATTCCATTTCAATGCCAATGATTGCCCTGATCTGTTCCCCCCATTGGTAGCCCTGGCCGCCTATTGTGAAGGAACTACCGTAATTGAAGGTGTGAAACGTCTCACGCATAAAGAAAGCAACCGTTCCCTCACATTACAGCAGGAGTTTGCTAAATTGGGCATTGAAATCGATCTGCAGGATGACCTGATGCTCGTAAAAGGCGGAACCGGTGTAAAAGGAGCCAAAACCCATTCACACCACGACCACCGGATTGCCATGGCCTGTGCCGTAGCTGCGCTAAAAGCAGACAGCGAAGTAATTATCGAAGAAGCCGAAGCCATCAACAAATCCTACCCCGATTTCTACCAACACATCCAGCAATTGGGTGCTGTGGTAGTAAACCAATAAACGAATAAACCAGTAAACCCATAAACCTTGAACAGTTTCGGACGCATATTCCGCATACATATTTTCGGCGAATCGCATGGCGAATGTGCCGGGTTGACCATTGATGGTTGCCCCGCAGGCCTGCCCCTTGCCGTAGAAGACTTTCTGGAAGACATTGAACGCAGAAAAGGCGGTGTGCAAAAAGGCACCACGCCACGCAAAGAAGACGATATCCCGATCTTCA
>CBHRAM010000283.1:0-5100 GCA_966076165.1 uncultured Chitinophagaceae bacterium | reverse complement strand
ACAAACCGAAACCGGATGCAGAAAGTGTACAAAATTTTAGTGTTGGCTTTAGTAACATCGCTCGTGAGTTTCTCGGCCCGATCGCAGGAAAAATCCGATACCACCATCACCTCTATTGAGGCCGACCTGGTGAACCTCTTTAACCAGAAGACCCCCAAGAAATATAAAATTTCTGCCGTAAAAGTTGTCGGTAACAAATTTTTCGATGAAAACCTGTTGGTGTCTATCGCCAATATCAATGTAGGGGATGATGTAACCATTCCCGGCGGCGATAATTTCTCGAAAGCCATTACCAAACTCTGGGGACAGAACTACTTCTCCAATGTAGAGATCTATATCACCAAACTGGAAGGAAAAAATATTGAGATCGAGATCGCGGTTACAGAAAGGCCGAGGTTATCAAAATTCTTTTTCAAAGGGATCAGAAAAGGGGAAGCAGATGATCTTTCCGGTAAAACAGGATTGGTACCTAACCGTGTGATCACCGAGAACATGAAGATCTCTGCAGTAGAAGCCATTAAAAAATTCTATGCAGAAAAAGGTTTTCGTGATTCAAGGGTAAAGATCATTGAAAGAAAAGACACCACGTTCGCCAATACACTGGCGCTTGACTTTGTGATCGATAAGGGGCCAAAAGTAAAGATCAACAATATCAACTTTGGCGGTAATACAGTAGATGATGCCAAACTGAAGAAACAGCTGAAAGACACCAAGGAAAGGTCAAGGTTAACCATACACCCTACTTTCGACAAAGGCATGCTGGTTCCGCATAAGACCTACAATTTCCAGAAGTACATGCGCGAAACCGGGTTCCTGAACTACAGCAAGACCAAAAAAGTACTCGATCCTTATATCCGCCTGAAATTAACCGGGGCAAAATTTGATGAGAAAAAATATATCGACGATAAAGACAATATCCTCGACTACTATAACACACTCGGTTTCCGTGATGCAGTGATCGAAAAAGACACGATCTATCATACACCGGGCGGTTTGAATATTGACATGAAGATCAATGAAGGCCACCGCTATTATTTCGGAAACATTTCATGGAGAGGAAACACCAAATATTCAGATTCTGTTTTAACGGCCATCCTCGGGATCCGCAAAGGGGATATTTATAACCTCGGTACCTTAAATAAAAAATTAGGTAAATCTTCTTCACCGGATGGTGGAGATGTAAGCGGCCTTTACCAGGATGATGGTTACCTGTTCTTCAGAACAGACCCTGTGGAAACAGCGGTATATAATGATACCATCGATTTTGAGATCCGCATTGTAGAGGGTCCTCAGGCAACTATTAAGAATGTACGTATCAGCGGTAACGACCGTACCAAAGAATATGTGATCAGAAGGGAATTAAGAACCATTCCGGGTGAAAAATTCAGCCGTACCGACCTGATCCGTTCTGTGCGTGAGATCGGCCAGCTGAACTATTTTAACCAGGAGAAGATCACACCCAACCCGGTTCCCAACCCGGATGATGGTACCGTGGATATCAACTACAGCGTAGAAGAAAAATCAAGCGACCAGCTCGAATTGAGTGCCGGTTGGGGTGGTGCGATCGGATTAACGGGAACATTGGGGGTATCCTTCAATAACTTCTCTATCCGTAATATCTTCCATAAAGCTGCATGGGATCCATTGCCGATGGGTGATGGACAGAAACTGAGCCTGCGTGTACAGAGTAACGGTAAGGCCTTCCGTTCTTATAACTTCTCATTCACTGAGCCATGGCTGGGTGGTAAGAAAAGAAATGCATTAACGGTAAGTGTGTATAATACCAAATACGGACAAACCTATGATCCGCTCACCGGTCTCTATGATCCGAGTGTGGCTGATTCAAGATATATTTCTACTACGGGTGCAACACTTAGTTTGGCCAGGCAGCTGAAATGGCCGGATGACTATTTCTCTTTGTCAATGGGCCTCAACTACACCCGTTACAAACTGAGCAATTACCTGATCGATCCAACCAATCTTCCGGGTTTTGAGAATGGTGTGGTAAACAATATCAACTTCAGGGTGGCTTTACAGCGTTCTTCAGTGGATGCGCCATTGTTCCCGCGTTCGGGTTCAACCTTCCTGTTAAGTTTACAGATCACTCCTCCGTATTCTATGTTCGATAAGGGGATTGCTACTTCGGCCAATCCGTATAAATTCATTGAATACCATAAATGGAGATTTAACGGCGAATGGTATGTGCCATTGGGCAAACCCACCGGAGAAGACAGGAACAAACAATTTGTGCTGAAAGCCGCTGCTAAATTCGGTTTCCTCGGAAGATTCAGCCAGGATCTGAAAATATCGCCATTTGAGCGTTTCCAGGTGGGTGATGCCGGTTTGAGTAACCAGTTTGCCTTATTGGGTTATGATATCATTGCCCACAGAGGATACCCGGTATATGATAACTCAGATCCCAAGATCAACCCTGATAAGCAAACGGCCAGCCAGTATTTTACCATCTTTAATAAATACTCACTGGAAATGCGTTACCCGCTCAGCCTGAACCCAAGCAGCACCATTTATGCGCTCGGTTTCTTTGAAGCGGCGAATGGCTGGTACCAGTTCAAAGATTATAATCCTTTCAAATTAAGACGCTCGGTAGGTTTGGGTATGCGCTTCTTCCTGCCTATGTTTGGTTTGCTGGGATTTGATTATGGCATAGGATTGGATAGGTTTACACCAAATGGCTCACTCAAAGATGCAGCAAGGTTTACCTTTATGCTTGGTTTTGAGCCTGAATAAGCCCATCAAAAACCTAAAAACATGCGTATGAAAAAGATTTTACTCTTCTCGGTTCTGTTTCTCACAGCTACGTTGGTAACCAATGCCCAGGCCCGTTATGCCGTAATTGACACCAAGTATATCCTGAACAAGATCCCCGAATACAAGGATGCAGATAAAAAACTGGCACTCCTGGGCGAACAATGGCAGAAGGATATTGATGATAAACAGGCTTCTCTGGACAAGATGTACAAGAACTATGAAGCCGAGCAGTTTATGCTTACCGACGAGCTGAAAAAGAAACGGGAAGATGAACTTTTTGTTAAAGAAAAAGAGATCCGCGACCTCCAGAAAAGACGTTTTGGCTATGAGGGCGACCTCTTTAAAGAAAGACAAAGACAGGTTAAACCTATACAGGATAAAGTGTTCAACGCTATCCAAAAAATGGCGATTGCCCGGTCTTATGACTTTGTACTCGATAAAAGTGAAGGAATTACCATTATATTTGCCGACCCCAAACTGGATAAAAGCGATGAGGTTTTGAAAGAATTGGGTATTAAAAATTAGTCTAAACCAAACCAATTATAAATTCACAACGATGAAGAAATTATTACTTGTGTGTGTAGCTTTTGCAGCATGCTTCCTTTTCACAAACACGACCAAAGCACAATCTCAGAAAATAGGATATTTTGATGAGCAATTGACCTTGTCTCTGTTTCCAGGTATTCAGAAAATTGATACCCTGTTGAACAGCTACCAGAACGATTCTCTGAGAAGCGAGTATGAATACAGGGTTGGCGATTTTACCCGTCGCGACAGTATCTTCAAAAAAGATTCTGCAACCATGCCTGTTAAAGCAAGAGAAATTGCTGTAAGGGAACTGAACCAGCTGAAGTATAACCTGATCAACTGGCAGACCTATGCACAACAAATGGTTGAAGCCAAAACAGAGCAGTTGCTCAATCCTTACAAACAAAGAATGTTTGAAGCACTGAAAACGGTAATTGCCGAGCAGAAATACACCTACGTATTGAACGCACAGGCTTTATCTCCTTATGCACAACCACCATTACTGGATAATTTATCTATCCGTGTGGCCATGAAGCTGAAACTGCCTTTGACCAAAGAGATCGAAGATGCATGGAAAGCTGCTTCAGGTGCCGGTGCTGCTCCTGCCGGTGCTCCAAAGAAATAATTTCAGTGTAGATTCATTTCGATCATATTTTAGAACCCCGTCCTTGCGATGGGGTTCTTATTTTTGTGCTATGCAGGCAACAAAACCCATTGGTGTTTTCGACAGCGGTTACGGCGGGCTTACGATCTTAAAAGAGATCGTAAAAGAACTGCCACAATACGATTACCTGTATATGGGCGATAATGCGCGTGCGCCTTATGGTCCCCGCTCCTTTGATACCGTATATCATTACACATTGGAATGTGTGCAATGGTTTTTTTCGCAGGGATGCGAGTTGGTGATACTGGCCTGTAATACTGCTTCAGCCAAAGCGCTCAGAACCATCCAGCAAAAAGACCTGCCGGGTATTGACCCCGATAAACGGGTTTTGGGGGTGATCAGGCCTACCACCGAGATCATTGGCCAATACTCCAAAACAGGCCGGGTAGGTGTGCTAGGAACGACTGGAACTGTGCAAAGCGATAGTTACCCGATAGAGATCGCTAAATTCTTCCCGCAGGTAAAAGTGTACCAGGAAGCCTGCCCGATGTGGGTGCCCCTGATCGAGAATAATGAATACAATAAACCCGGTGCTGATTATTATGTAAAACAGCATCTCCACCATCTATTAAGCACCCATGAGGGCATTGATACGCTTTTACTGGCCTGTACCCATTATCCTTTATTGATGGATAAGATCAGACAGTTTGTGCCAGCGGGCATATCCATTGTTTCGCAGGGCGAGATCGTGGCAAAAAGCCTGGCCGAATACCTGAGCAAACATCCGAAACTGGCCGAAAAATGCAGCAAAAACAGCCAGATCAGCTTTTATACAACGGATTCAACCGCGGATTTTGATAACCATGCAGGGGTGTTTTTTGGCCGTCCTGTAGCATCTAAACATTTGGATTTAGGGGTTAAATAGGGGTAAAAGGGGTTAAAATAGGCCGGATTGTCAAAAAAAGCCCTTTATAAGGCCCTAACTATGGCTTGATTTCCCTACTTTTGCCGTCCTTTCACAAGCAGCAGTATGGTGACTGCAGGCATGAAACGAAACAATATTACCGGGTTAGTAAAAAAACAAACATGAAACGGACATTCCAACCACACAAACGTCGCCGTAAAACCGTACATGGTTTTCGTAAACGTATGGAATCTGCTAACGGCCGCAAAGTATTGGCAAGCCGCAGAGCGAAAGG
>CBHRAM010000282.1:0-5128 GCA_966076165.1 uncultured Chitinophagaceae bacterium | reverse complement strand
CCGATCGTAAGATCTCTTTGAGCATGAAATGGTTGATCCGCTACAGCCGTGAAAGGAATGGCCGTACCATGGCAGACAAACTGGCCAATGAGATCATGGCAGCTGCTAAAGGTGAAGGTGCCGCTTTCAAAAAGAAAGAAGATACGCACCGTATGGCAGAAGCTAACAAAGCGTTCTCTCACTTTAAAGTTTAAACACTATTGATACTTTTTCATAAAGCCCCGAATTTCGGGGCTTTATTTGTTTATGGACTGTCCTGCAAAACTATCTGGACAAAGCCTCCGTATATTTTACACATAGGATATTTACCAGTACTGATACTACAATTATTATCTACAGCTAAGCTCTTTTAGTGTGTAAACTCTGTAGTAGTCAATAAAGTCCTTGTAGTTGCTCATCCCGAAATTCTTAATGCCCGGCCTGTTTTGTAGTTTAAAATAGGCTTAAAGTTTTCAAAAAAATGATTGATTATCAATCATTTAAACTGAAAATGGTTTTTTTTCAAAAAAAACTTGGCTATATATATATGCATGTCGTGTATCCGTAGTATATTTGTAGTGTAATCACTACTAAAGGTAGATGTTCTACTAAAACTAGCGATTCGATCCAATCCAATATCCATGCAAAAGCTGGTTTTAAATCCAACTTATCTGCAGTTTTTTGATTCAAAAGAAGATACAACACAAGTTCACAAAAGTGTTTTTCTCTTTTACCAAAAAACCGCTCCTCTGCTAAACCCGTTTACATCAGACGGCTTAAAGCTGCAAAACGCAGACCCAAAGCATCCTGAACTGTAACTGAAAAGATCACAAAATTTTCGACGGAAGAAGCTTTTGCAAACAAACATGAAAACAATTCTCACCCTTTTAACCATCACATTCTGCCTCATCCTTACGGGATGCAGTAAAACAGATGCTCCTGTGATTTCACAGAAGCAACAGGATGTAAACTACCTGGTAGGTATCGGTAATAAAGTGTGGCGCTTAAAGCAGGTATATGTTCAGACTGTTCCACAAACCCTGACTGACGCGCAGATGAAATATACAAAAACCTACACCCTGGACCCATCAAGCCCATTCAGCGGAACTTTCACCAATTCAGACGGATTTAACGGCAGCTGGAAGATCAATGATAGCCGTGAGTTGAAAGAGACCATCATCAACAACCCTGCGGGTTCTGTTCAGGTTCTTTATGACATTAACGATATCTCAGATTCAAAACTGGATATACAATACACTCAAAATTTAAAAACCGTAAGGGAAGTATACTATGCGTATTAATAAAGGAATATACCTTTTTATCGCATTGATGCTTGCCTTTACAACCGGTATGGCACAGATGAGTATGTCATTCAGCATGTCGCCGATTGCGAGTGTTGGTGGCAATGGCAAGACCCTTACTTCCAATGGCGGTAACCCGATCATGATGGATGGAAAAGGTAAATGTCTGAGTGTTGTTTCCGGCCTGCGTTCTTTGGAAGTGGCTGCTAATAATTCCGGTGCTTTTGGTGCCTCTTGTTTAGAAACACCACCGGTTGCTACTGTTTCGGTAGAGGTTACGAATATCAATCTGTATCCTAACCCAACCCACAACACCAGTATCCTGAAAGTTGATGGCCAGTTTGACGCTAATTTATCATGTCAGATCAGGATCTTCAGCATAGATGGTAAACCCATGTTTAGCCAGATGGTGCCAATGAAAGAGGTGAAAGCGGGCTATATGCTCAATGTGGCTGCTTATGCAGCAGGTACTTATGTAGTAAGTATTGACTTTACGGACCAGCATTACACCCGTAAGTTGATAAAATTATAATCCCGCCCGGAAAGCGGAGCGTTGAATGCCGGTATCTTTGCCTGTAGTATGAAAACTACTGGTTTTATCAGATACCGTCTATTGATTGTCAATGCTTTTCGGGTGAATTTGTGGCTGTTTAAATGGTTCATATATCCTATGAAAAACTATTTTTTCAAGCCATATGTCCTATGAAAAACCAATTGTTTAGAAGCCTCATCCTATGAAAAACTATTTTTCAGTAATAACAGTATATTATTGAGCGTTATACTTATATAAACTGTTGCAAATATGAAATTGACTACTATTAAAGGATTGTTGATGTTACCCATGCTGTTTTTGGCAGGTAGCCTCATTGCACAACCTCCTCCCGGTATTAATTTTCAGGCTGTAGCGAAAGATCCATTGAACAATCCTGCCAAGAACAGGACTGTCTATGTAAAAGATATCATTTATCAAACCTCTGCCGTTGGCGGAACCAAGGTTTGGGAAGAGACCCATGTTACCACAGCAGATGCTGATGGGATCTTTTTGATCGTATTGGGCCAGGGCCAGAAAGCCCCGGGTATTACAATATCCGATATTGGTAAGATCGATTGGGCAAATGGCCCTTTCTTCCTGAATACAAAAATAGCGGTGGCACCTTCTATCCCTGCTACCTGGTGGGTAGCTGCAGATAATTATATTGATGCAGGTACAACACAAATGCAGAGTGTGCCTTATGCATTATTTGCCGGTAATGCCACAGTAACCAATGTGAATACAAGCATTACACCGGGTCCGCGAAACACATTTCTGATTACAGATAGTCTTGGCAATGTTAGCTGGACCTTACCGCAGGCGGCAAGTCAATCTGTAACCACGGTTACCAATTTTAACCTTAACCTCACGGTGATAGGTGGTCAAACGGTAAGTATTCCACCTAATACTACGGCAGTTGTATCCGTAAATGTGCCGGGTGTTAGAAAGGGGGATCCGATTATTGTTACCCCGCAGGATGATTACCTTACCTGGGCCATATATAGTTCATGGGTAGCGGGGGATGATACGGTCAAGGTCCGGTTTGCGAATTTCACCAGCAATCCGGTCGCGGTATTGGGAAGTCAGTACAAAATAGTGGTGATAAAGAATTAACTTTGAAAATTGATGAAAACGATAGATTTATTCATCTACAAATTATTGGATTAACGAAATACAGATAGTGATACTAACTAATATGAGAAGAAGTTTAGGTAAGCACGCCCTGCTGTTAGTGGGTGTGCTCTTCTCATTTATGTACACAGCCCAGGCCCAGACTTTTGGTGATAACCTGGGTAATCACAAAGCCACTACTGACCTGAACATGCAGGGCAATAAGATCATCAATGCCCAGGGACTGGTTGTGGGTTCTTCTTTCTTCTTAAATAACAGCGTTGCCGTTCAGATTGATGCTTCTGATAAAGCGTTATTGATACCCCGTTTATTTGATACAAATAAGATCGCTACCCCGGAAAATGGTATGTTGATCTATTCCGTTTCTGATGATAAGTTTTATGTAAGGCAAGGCGGAATCTGGGCCACTTTTGGTTCGTTTAGTGGGGGCGTAACCACTTTAAACGGCCAGATAGGAAGTGTTTTGATTCAGGGAGACAATACGGCTATCACTATGTCTAATGTAGGTAACACCTGGACGGTTTCTGCCAATACCTCAGCTGCTATCTGGAATGCCAATAAATTATCAAGCGTAGCCATTTCCGGAACACTGCCTTCCAATGGGCAGGTATTACAATACAACAGTTCCCGTAATGTATGGGAGCCGGCAAATATTGCTACTTTAAATAATCTTTTGATCGCAACAGGATTAAAAAGCGATTCGGTAGTAACTACTTTAAACGGCGTTTTAAGAAAAGTTCCTTCTTCGAATTTTATATACGTCACGGATACTGCAAGTATGCTCAGTAAACTGCTTCGTATCAGTGATACGGCCGCTATGCTGAGCAATCGTCTTAAGATCAGTGATACGGCTACGATGCTGAGTGGATATGTTCGTTCAGGAAATGTTCCGGCCACAGGGGTTACTACCGTTTCTGTAGTGAGTGCCAATGGAATTTCTGGAACAGTGACCAATCCAACCACAACTCCGGCGATCACACTTACTTTAGGGAATATCACACCTACTTCTGTTTCAGCATCCGGTGCCATTACCGGAACCACGATTGCAGGTAAAATTGTTACTGCTAATCAACCGAATATTACTACGGTAGGACAATTATCCAATTTATCTGTTACGGGAACGATCGAGGCCGGTACGATCAGTGGAACCTTGAGCGCAGGAACTATTGCGGGTATTACGGGGTTGACTACGTTCACCAATATCACGGTCACCGGGTTTGCCAATATGAATTCGATCAGTGGTGTTTTAACTGCATCAAATCAACCCAATATTACAGGGGTAGGAACATTGAGCGGCCTTACAGTATCCGGAACAATCACTTCAAACACGATCAGTGCGGTAACCGGCGTATTGGGAAACCTGACAGTACCGGGCACAATCACAGGCGGAACATTTAGCGGAACACTTAGTCCGGGTACATTAAACAATATAACTTCTTTAGCGAATCTTCAGAATATAACGGTATCAGGAACGGTAAATACCGGAACCATCAGTGCTGCAACAGCCAATATTACCAATCTTGGAGGTTTAAATAATTTGACGGTTACGGGTAATGTATCGGCGAATACATTCAGCGGAACATTAACTGCGGCAAATCAGCCAAACATTACGGCAGTAGGCACTTTGAGTGGCTTAACCGTATCGGGTACCGTATCTGCGAATACATTGAGTACCACAACTGCAACGATCACTAACCTGGGGGGATTAAATAATCTTACAGTAACCAATAATATTACAGCAGGTACGATCAGTGGTGTATTAACAAACGGAACTTTAAATAATATTACTAATCTGGGTAGTCTTCAGAATATCACGGTTAGTGGTAATATCGTAGGGGGAACCTTTAGCGGAACACTTGGCCAGGGAACCTTGGACAGGATTACTGCCTTAGGCAATCTTCAGAACATTACCGTAAGCGGAATTGTGAATGCGGGAACGGTTAGTGCAACAACTGCTAATATTACAAATCTTGCAGGATTAAATAATTTGACGGTAACGGGTAATGTGAGTGCAAATACATTCAGCGGTACCTTGACTACGGCAAACCAGCCGAATATTACAGCAGTAGGTACTTTAACAGACCTGAGTGTAAGTGGAATCGTGAAAGCGGGTACGTTGAGTGCTGCGAATGCAACGATCACGAATATCAGCGGATTAAATAATCTGACTTTAACGGGTAACCTT
>CBHRAM010000281.1:0-5138 GCA_966076165.1 uncultured Chitinophagaceae bacterium | reverse complement strand
ATCTTTCCTTCGATCAGGAGATAGGCGCGGTCACAGATAGATAAGGTTTCATTTACATTGTGATCGGTAATAAGGATACCGATATTCTTATATTTCAAACGTGCCACCACGCCTTGTATATCTTCTACGGCAATGGGGTCAACACCGGCAAAGGGTTCATCCAGTAAAATAAATTTAGGGTCAACCGCCAAAGCACGGGCTATTTCGGTTCTTCTTCTTTCACCACCGCTTAGGCTGTCGCCATTATTCTTACGAACATGCTGTAGGTTGAACTCATCCAATAAAGAATCCAATTTATGCAGGCGCTCCTGTTTGCTGAGTTTGGTCATTTCCAAAACCGCAAGGATATTATCTTCCACACTCAGCTTCCTGAACACACTGGCTTCCTGTGGCAGGTAACCGATGCCCATCTGTGCCCTTTTGTACATAGGGAGTTTGGTAATATCCTGGTCATTTAAAAAAACACTGCCCTCGTCCGGCTTGATCAATCCCACCACCATATAAAACGTAGTGGTCTTACCGGCTCCGTTGGGCCCGAGCAGACCTACAATTTCACCCTGTTGTACATTCACGGATACGTTCTTAACAACCGTACGGCCCTTATAGCTTTTAACGAGTTCTTTGGTATGGATGGTCAGGTTCAAAGGGTGCAATTTTCACAAAAATAGAGCATATACCATAGATCTGGTATACCGGAGTTTATCTTAACACAGTTTTTCTATCCGATACATCGCTGTATATTGCACCAATTTCCATACAGGTGAGGGCGAATGGCGCTCTTACGGCTACCATACAAGCAAGCAGATGAAACTGACCGAACACATTCAACAATCAAAAGACACCCTGGTCTCTTTCGAGGTATTACCACCCTTGAAAGGCAAGACCATTGCTACATTATATGATCACCTGGACCCTTTGATGGAATTCAAGCCCTCCTGGATCAATGTTACTTACCATCGCAGCGAAACCATGTTCAAAAAGAAAGCGGATGGCACTTTTGAAAAAGTGGATGTACGTAAACGCCCGGGAACAGTGGGTATCTGTGCGGCCATTATGAACCATTACCAGGTAGATGCCGTTCCACATATCATCTGTGGCGGTTTTACCAAAAGAGAAACCGAAGATGCACTGATCGACCTCGACTTTTTGGGGATAGACAATGTATTGGTATTGCGTGGCGATGCTGCCAAGAACGAAGCGGCTTTTGAAGCAGAAAAAGATGGCAACCATTATGCGATCGAGTTATTGCACCAGATAAATAATATGAATAACGGGATCTACCTCGATGAAGACATCAAGAACGGCGGTAAAACCAAATTCTGCATGGGCGTGGCCGGTTACCCCGAAAAACATTTTGAAGCACCCAACCTGGAAATAGACCTGCTGAAATTAAAAGAAAAAGTAGATGCAGGTGCCGGATACATCATGACACAGATGTTCTTCGACAACCAGAAATTCTACGATTTTGTAAAAGCCTGTCGTGATATGGGTATCAATGTTCCGATCATTCCCGGACTGAAACCCATCACCAGTAAAAAACAATTATCTGTTCTCCCGAGAATATTCCATGTAGACATTCCAACAGACCTCTCCAACGAGATCATGAAATGCAAAACAGACCAGGATTGCGAAAAAGTAGGTACCGAATGGCTGGTACAGCAAAGCAAGGACCTGAAGAAATTCGGCGTTCCTGTATTGCATTACTACACATTAGGCAAGCCCAAAGTGATCTGGAATGTGGTGAAGGAAGTGCGGTAGGAAGGATTGGGAAATTTTGGAATTGGAAAATTGGGAAATTGAAAAATCGCTCTAAAGCAAAAGCCGCTGACAGATATCTGTCAGCGGCTTTTGTATATAGGAAATTTTCCCAATTTCCCAATTCCAAAATTCCAAAATGGCTTTACTGCTGCTTTTTCCTCTTCGTCTCAATCAAATCATCAAACTGCTCCAGGCTTAATTGTTTGGCAATAATATGTTTGTCTTTATCGAGAAGATAAACGGTGGGGGTTTTGTATACGTCGTATAGCTGGCGGTAATTGGGTACACCTGCTTTTTCTCCGGCGGTCCGGGCTTCTTTGGTTTCGTATACCTGCGTCCATTCGCGGGAGATGCTTTTTTCTGCGAGGAACCTTTTCCAGGCGGGGATCTCATTTTCAACAATATTTACCGAATAAACGGCAACACCATATTTTTTCCATTTGGCTTTGTACATGGAATCGAGCTTGGGTATTTCTTCCTTGCAATGACTGCAATTGGGGTCCCAGAATGCAACAATGGTAAACGGTGCCGTTACGTTATAAAGCGGTAATGTTTTACCTGAAGTATCTATCAGGTTAAGAGCAGGTGCAGCTTGTCCGATCTGGTTGGCCATTAAGCTGTAAGCCCTTTCTGTGATCACTTTACGCGATGCAGGGTTCAGCAACATCGTATCGCCCTTGGCATAAAAATTTTCAAAGAGATATACAAATACTTTATCCTGTCCCATGAACTCGGGGTTCATGTATTTATTGGTGAACTTGGTCAACAGGTAGGCATAAATCTCTTTGCCTGTTCTGGCCGAGAGGAGGATATATTTTACTTCGTTGATGATCGAATCCGGCTCCTGAGGCACCATGGTCTTGAAGTAATCATCCAGTTTGGGCTCAAAGAAAGGAGTACGTAATAAACGATTATCATTAAAACTCACATCATCCCAAAAATGATCTTTTACATAACGATACGGATATAATGAATCTGCTTTGCCATTTACAACAGGTATGGCAGGAGCGTTTGGCCTTTGCATGGTATTGAATAAAGTGGCCAATAAACTGGATGGATATTTTTTAGTGATATTGGTCTGGTAATCCCTTACTTCCTTTTCGGTTTTGATGATCTCATTTCTGAGACGGATAGAATCGGCACCTGATTTTGGCTGACGGAATTCCGCCAGCAATTGATCTCTGGCCCTGCCTTTTAGAACCGAAAATTCAGAATAAGACTTAAAAAGGTCATTATCCAATGATCCGCTGATCACAGCCTTATCTTTCTGTGCCGTATCCGCCACAATACTGAATTGCTGCTGCGCATCCATCAATAATTCAAACTGGATGGTGAGTTGAGGGCTTACTACAAAATAGATCCCGCCGGTTAATTTGGTATCGCCTTTAAATACACCCTGGCTTTTATCATTCAGAAAAGTAGAATCTACCAACGCCCGGCCATTACCATAATAGCTGCCCAGGTATACTTTACAGTTTTTTAATGGGGTAAGTGTGATACTGATATTCCTGCCTTTGGCAGCAGCTGGTTTTTGCGCAGCGGCCACAGGTTTTTTAACCTGAGCAGCGAGGCCGCCTATTAACACTAGAAAAAATCCGGAAAGTAAAAAACGCCTCATAAGGTTCATATTGACGGTAAATTTAATTAAATACCCTTTCCAAGCCGTTAATCATCTGTAAAAACGCAGATTAAGGCCCTGCTTTCTTAATCATGCCCAATCCTGATTACATTTGCACCCGTGAGAAAACAAAAAAAACAGGTTGTTTTAGAAAATATATTGGTGCAGGATTATGCTGCAGAAGGCAAATCTTTGGCCCGTGTGGATGGTAAAGTGATCTTTATTGAAGGTGCGGTACCCGGCGATGTGGTGGATGTGCAGCTGTCTAAGAACAAAAACGACTGGGCTGAGGGGCGTGCAGTAAAAACACATACCCTCTCTCCCGACCGTGTAACCCCGTTCTGCTCCCATTTTGGGGTTTGTGGGGGCTGCCAGTGGCAGATGCTGCCTTATGAGAAGCAGCTTTTCTATAAACAGAAACAGGTAAGTGATAATCTTACGCGTATCGGGAAAGTGGTTTTACCTGAGATCTCACCCATAATCGGTGCCGATCAAACCAGTCATTACCGCAATAAGCTGGAGTTTACTTTTGCCACCGGGAAATATATTCCTTCGGATGCATTCAGAAAGATGAAGGAAGCGGGTATTTCCGAAGCCGACCAGCCCGGTGCGGCCGGTTTTCATGCCCGCGGCTTTTTTGATAAAGTAGTGGAGATCGATACCTGCTACCTGCAGGATGAACCCACCAATCTGATCCGCAAAGCGGTGGCCCAATTTGCGATCGATCATTCCATGTCGTTTTATGATCACCGGAAACATGAAGGCTGGTTGAGGAATATGTTTGTTCGTAACACCACTACCGGCGAATGGATGATCAATATTGTGTTTGGATTTGAAGAAGCCGACCTACGCAAAAAATTACTGGATCAGCTATTGCAGCAGTTCCCGCAGATCAGTACTTTGTTGTACACTATCAATGTTAAGCACAACGATAGCCTGTTTGGATTAGAGCCGCAGGTGTACTCAGGCAAAGGATATATTACGGAGAAGCTGGAAGATTTTTCTTTTATGGTCAGTCCCAAATCCTTTTTCCAGACCAATACCCGCCAGGCCGAAAAATTATACCAGGTAACCCGCGATTATGCAGAACTTACAGGTAAAGAAGTGGTGTACGATCTTTATTGCGGAACAGGCAGCATCGGCATTTTTGTAAGTAAGCAGGCCAAAAAAATTGTTGGGGTAGAAGTGGTGGATGAAGCGATCGTGGATGCAAGAAAGAATGCAGCCTTAAACAATATCGCAGATGCCGAGTTCTTCACCGGTGATGTGATCGATATCTGCGACGATGCTTTCTTTGCCAGCCATGGCCGTCCCGATGTAGTGATCACCGACCCGCCAAGGGCCGGCATGCACGAAAAATTGGTTAAAAAACTGCTCGATATTGCGGCACCCACGGTAGTTTATGTAAGTTGCAACCCGGCCACACAGGCCCGCGACCTTGCCTTACTGGATGAGAAATACAGTGTAGAAAAAATTCAACCGGTAGATATGTTTCCGCATACATTGCATATTGAAAATGTGGTGCAGTTGAAACTGAGAACCTACCCCCTGGCCCCCTGAGAGGGGGGTTGTGAGTGGTGGTTAGAAATGAAAATGAAATATGATTATGAGTACAAAACATAGTTTTTACAACCATACAAATCTCCCCTCTCAGGGGAGGCAGGAGGGGTACCATGACTGAATTCAGACCCAGCCGTTTTGAAATACTGCCACCCATCATCAAAAACCTGTTGATCATTAACGGGCTGTTCTTTCTTGCACA
>CBHRAM010000280.1:0-5145 GCA_966076165.1 uncultured Chitinophagaceae bacterium | reverse complement strand
ACCATATTACCAGAGCCGGTAAAGATGCCAAAGGAAAAGATATCATTACTTACCCAGGCCGTAACGTAAAACTGTTATGGGATGGCCCGAATATGCGTATCACGAATTTTGATGAAGCGAATCAGTTTGTGAAGAGGACGTATAGGGATGGATATAGCTTGGGCGTATAATACCCCCCAGCCCCCTGAAGGGGGAGCCAATAAGTGTTTCAAATAGAAAACTGCGGTTCATTTTGAGCCGCAGTTTTTTTATGGAGAGGATAGAAATGTTGAATATTGAATGATGAAGTGAAGCATCAGTTCATCATTCAACATTAAAAAAGCGGTTCATGAATACATGAACCGCTTTTAATAATATCCCTTCCCCCTCCCAGGGGGAACACAAGGGGGTCTAGTAGTTGAATGTTTTGAGATATTTCGCATCCGCCTCTGCACTCTCCAAAGGATTGGTACCCGTAAATGCTTCCTGCTCTATAATATGATACTTCATACCATTGGCAGCAGCTACTTTTAAGATAGAGGCAAAATCAATCGTGCCTTTACCGATCTGTACAGACTCGTGTCCGTCTTTATTGTTAACCTTCGCCAGATCTTTAATATGACAGAGTTTAAAACGTCCGGGATGTTTTTTGAACCAGGCTTTGGGATCTTCGCCTGCAGCCACTACCCAATAAATATCCATTTCAAAATCAACCAGATTTTTATCGGTGTTATTCATCATCACCGTTTGTGGTACTTCACCATTTATCGGTTTGAATGAGTAGTCGTGGTTATGGTACGCAAAGCGGATCCCGTTCTTTTTACAGATCTCTCCGGATTTGTTGAACTCATCCGCAAAGCGTTTAAAATCATCAATCGATTTCTGCGGGCCTTTGTAAGGACAGATCAGGTATTTCATACCGATCTCTGCCGCTTCTGCAGCTTTGCGTTCAAAATCAACGGTGTTGTTTGCATGTGAGGAAATGATCTGCATACCCAGATCATCCATGTATTTTTTGAACTCGGTATTTTTCATACCCCAGAACATGCCTTTACTTCCTTCAAAACTTTCGATGAGCTTATACCCATCTGCCGAAAGCTTTTTCAGTGTGTCTTTGGCATCCTTCCCCATATCTTCTTTCACTGTCCACAGCTGGATCCCAAACTGCGGTATGTTCTTAAACCTCGCAAATTCTTCTATTAACGACGACTTGCCCCTGAACGGCAAAGCCAAACCCAGTGCCGCAAAAGCACCGCCACGTAAAAATTCTCTTCTATTAGTTGACATGATTGGTAATTTTAAAATGTTTCGATAAGAAAGCAAATGATCCGTTTCAAATCAACCTGCATTCGTGAATCGTGAGACGTCATTAGTGAGTAATCAAAAAATCAATAACTGAAACAGCTCCCAATGAAACTGTTCCAATTATTAATTTCTAATTTTTAATTATTAATTACTACTAGGTTGCCCAGGCCTTATCTCCTTTCTTATAATCAATACAGCCTTCATATTTTCCAGGAACCGCTACATAGCGTAAAGCTTTGGTAGCGCCCACTTCTGATGTGAAGTAACCGGTTAAGGTTAATTCTTTCATCATACGGAAATAATGATTGGGGTCTTCTTTCTTTTTATTTTTCTGATAGGCTTTCGCTTCAGCATCCAGCGCAACTAAAAAATCATGGCGTTGTACCGGGGTGCAGTCCATGAATGACTTACTGTTCTGGGCCTTGCAGGCTTCGTCCAGTTTTTTCATGCCTTCCATAAAAATGGTCTGGTCTTTTGCTTCGTAGCAGTCTTTTACCATTACGGTCATAAACTCACCTACTTTCGCTGCTTTCGCGCCGGGTGTGCTTGTGGCGGGTAAAATGGTTTCAGCTACTTCATCCAGGAAAGAAATATCTGTTGCCGTAAAACTTACGCCGGCTTCTGTTTTGGTTTTGCAACCCGATAAAAAAGCTTCGGCGCCCAAAATAGTTCCACCCAGGAGCAGGGCTACGCTGGAAATGGCTTCTCTTCTATTCATGAGATTGATTTTAAAAATGATGATTTAGTGAGTGGTCAGTAGTGAGTAGTGAGTGGATTTACTGACAACTCACTACTCACTACTCACATTTATAAATTTTGTTTCTTCAATTCAGACACTGCATGGTCTACCGCTCTCGCCGTAAACGCCATGTAGGTAAGCGACGGGTTAACGCAGGCAGCAGAGGTCATGAAAGAACCATCTGTTACAAATACGTTTGGCGCATCCCAAACCTGGTTGAATTTATTGACCACCGATGTTTTGGGATCAGCGCCCATACGTGCAGTACCCATTTCGTGGATACCGCGGCCCTGTATGCCATTGGCATCATATCCTTTTACATCTTTCACACCGGCAGCTTCCAGCATTTCAATGGCATCCTGCTGCATGTCTTTACGCATCTTCAGTTCATTCTCTTTCAGTTCTGCGTCAAAAGCCAGTACATTCAGTCCCCATTTATCTTTCTTGGTTTTATCCAGTGTTACTTTATTGGCATGATCCGGTATGATCTCACCAAAGCCGCCCATATTCATGGTCCAGCTACCCGGTTCTGTTAAAGCATCTTTGTATTCACCACCAATAGATAATTCGGCGATCTCATGGTTATACCCCTGGCGGCTTGCACCTCCCTGGTAACCAAACCCGCGGATATAATCACGCTTATCGCCAAACAGGTTACGGTAGCGCGGTACATAAATACCATTGGCACGACGGCCGAAATAATATTTGTCTTCATAGCCTTCCACACGTCCACCGGCACCTACACCTAAGTGGTGATCCATCACATTATGTCCCAACTCTCCGCTGCTGCTGCCCAAACCATCGGGCCAAACATCGGTTGCTGAGTTCATCAGGATCCAGGCAGAGTTAAAAGTAGAAGCATTTAAGAAAATGATCTTTGCGTTGTAGGTATAGGTTTTGTTGGTTTCCGCATCCAACACTTCTACACCGGTTGCTCTTTTCTTATCCTTATCGTATAATATTTTGGTAACGATCGCCCATGGACGAACGGTCAAATTATTAGTGGCCATTGCCGCAGGCAAAGTAGAAGACTGCGTGCTGAAATAACCGCCAAACGGACAACCCAGCCAGCATTTATTCCTGAACTGACAGGCAGTGCGGCCGGGGATCGCCTGTGTAAGATTAGCGGTACGACCAATAATCATGGCTCGTGCGCCTTTGTAATATTCTTTTAATCTGGCAGCCACATCTTTCTCCACGCAGGTCATATCCATGGGTGGTAGAAACTGGCCATCGGGTAATTGTGCCAAACCATCGCGGTTACCGCTGATGCCGGCAAATTTTTCTACATGGTCGTACCAGGGTTCTATTTCTTTATAACGAACAGGCCAGTCGATGGCGATGCCGTCTTTGGCATTGGCTTCAAAATCAAAATCACTCCAGCGGTAAGATTGTCTTCCCCACATAAGAGAACGGCCGCCTACATGATAACCGCGAAACCAATCGTAACGTTTGATCTCGGTATAGGGGCTTTCTTTATCACTGGCCCAGTAATCGAGGTTGGTTTCATTCAAAGGGTAATCACGTTTCAACACAGGATAATCTTCAATCATCTGCTGCGTTCTTCTTCCGCGGTGCGGAAAATCCCATGCTTCTTTGTTGGCGTTCACATAATCTTTGATGTGTTCAATGTTACGGCCACGTTCGAGCATCAAGACCTTTAACCCTTTTTCGGTAAGTTCTTTTGCCGCCCAGCCACCGCTGATCCCGGAGCCGACAACAATTGCGTCGTAGTTTTGATCGGACATGATTTTTTGTTTATTGGTTTTTGGTTTACTTGTTTGGTTGTTGTCCATAGTCGATGGTCCATAGTCCATGGTAAGAATCTGCTATGGACCATAGTTTATGGTCTATCGACGGTTTTTCTGCTACACATCACAGATCTCCACCGCCTTCCTTAACGATCCGATCTTGTCTGTTGCTAACGGAATAAATTCCTGGGCTACATAATTATTAAATCCTGTGGCCAGTATGGCTTTCATGATGGCGGGATAATAGAGCTCCTGCGTTTCATCAATCTCGTGCCTGCCCGGAACACCTGCTGTATGGTAATGGCCGATATAGGTATTGTAATCGCGGATGGTACGTATCACATCTCCTTCGTCTATCTGCATGTGATAGATATCGTACAACAGTTTGAAATTGGGAGAACCCAACCGCTTACACAATTCAACGCCCCATTGTGTTCTGTCGCACATATAATCTTTGTGGTCTACTTTGCTATTTAGTAATTCCATGGTGATGACCACACCGCGTTTCTCTGCCTGTGAGAGGATCTGTTTGATCCCTTCCACACAGTTCTTCAATCCGGTTTCATCATCCATTCCATTACGGTTACCGCTGGCAGTAAAGAGGTTTTTATAACCTGCATCTGCCACCAGATCAATATGCTCGGTATAATTCTTAATTAAGGTAGAATGGTATTGCTTATCGTTCCATCCTTTGGTAAGACTGATCTCGGCACCATTGCACATGGTAGAAACGAGGTTGTATTTTTTGAGTGTGGGCCAGTCTTTCGGCGGAACCAGGTCGATCCCTTTTAAACCGATATCATTGGCAGCCACACATAGCTCGTCCAATGTTAACCCACTAAAACACCAACGGCAAACGGAGTGGTTGATATTTCCTTTGAGCATGTAGGCTTTTTTTTCAGCTTTTTCAGCAGCAAAAGATGGCAAGGCAGATCCGGCAGCCAACGCTGCAGATCCGGCAATGATGCTTTTGATAGCATGTCTTCTGTTAGAGGAATTTTTCATAATAATTGGTCCTATAAATATACTCCTATGTTGCTTACGCAGCAGCGGCTGTTGATGAATTTGTATTTTTCTTACCACGCATATAAAACAACAGGATTGCGAAAGCGACCACCAGTATCACCGGAATGATGAGTGTGGCATTCAACACTTCCGGACCGGCCAGTTTCTTGGCTTCGTTCATAGCGGCATCCGAAGTATCGCCGGCAGGTAGTTTGGCCGCTACCAGCCTGTCGTAATAACCTCCCATAAACACCGTATACACCGAAACGGCAAACATACCCGCACCTCCCATCAGGTTCATACCTACGGCACCTGTTTTTGGCAGGTTCTCCGATACAAAGCCCAGCATGGTTGGCCAGAAATAAC
>CBHRAM010000279.1:0-5163 GCA_966076165.1 uncultured Chitinophagaceae bacterium | reverse complement strand
GATAATGATCCTGTTTTTATCTGTTTTTTGTTGTTCAATAAATGCGGCAGCATCATTTCCCAATTGTTATTTGAGCACATTGGGATAAAAAGCGGTGCTCAGAAAAATATTCACACTAGTAACAGTAAACAAGGCAATGGTTAACAGAACCGGCAATTGGTTTTTTTTCGAAAAAAGGATCCGCAAGAAAACGATCAATCCAAATGCCGCCAATGCAGCCACAAATTTGGGTACTTCTTCAAAGGGCCATGTCATTAAAACAATGGCCGCCGCCCAGAGCAGTGTGAAGATGAAAGCATGAAAAATGAGCAATGGTTTTTTCCATTTCAATAATTCATCAGTGAATAATAACCGATAAAGAAATTTAGCGGTAACGATCGCCGCCAGCGGGAATACCACAAAAATATAATGTGGCAATTGTGCCTGGCTTCTGGCAAGGATGCAATACGTTACAATAAAACCTCCGGTACTGATCCACTCTTCTTTATCGGCTAAACGGAATTTCTTTGCGATCAGGTCCTTCAAAGCAAAACCCAATCCGATCAGGAAGAAAAAGATCCAGGGCAGAAAACTCCATATCATGTTTTCCAGCAGGAAAGTAAAATGGTTCATTTCATTGAAATGGTTCTCGCCGGTATAGCGTCCAAAACTTTGTGTCCAGTAATAAAAACGGAGGCCTGAATTGATCGGTTCTCCATTGATCAGTTTACCCGGATGTAGGTCGAACTGTTGGTATAAACCAATACTCATCGGTATCAGCATGATAGCAATAATGATCACACCCAGTAGATATTCCCAGCGAAACAACTGTTTCCACTCTCTTCGTAAGATAAAATGTGGTACCAAAGCAAAAGCAGGCACCATCAATGCAATAGGACCTTTCGTCATCATACCACAGGCAATAGCGATGAATGCCAGCAGAAAATGTTTCCAGGATTTTGTTTGGTACCAGGCTGCCATTTGCCAGAGGCCGAATGCCACCCAGCCCATCAGCATGGTATCGCAACGCACATCGTGTGTGATGAGGAATAATGCCTGACAGGAAGCCAATACCATCGCACTCAATTGTGCGATCTCTTTTTTATAAAACAATAAGGCCAATTGATAGGTTGCATACACCGCCAATACCGCAAACAGGAAAGAAGGTAAACGGTATGCCCAATCATGCACCCCCAATAGTTTCATGCTTAAGGCCGATAGCCAGAAAAGCATGGGAGGTTTATCGAGATAATCATTACCAAGATCAAATACCTGTAAATAACTTTTATTCTCCAGCATCTCGCGACTGATAGAAGCATATTGAGAAGCATCAATATCCATTAAGGGGATCATGATCATTCCCAACAGTGCCGTGATGCCACAGGCCAATAAAACAAGTTGAAATATGCGGTTCGAAATCATGATAGAGTTATACAGTTTCTGAAATAATCAAAGGACCGGCTTTTTGATTGTACAGTTTTGCCGTGAGATACCCGATACCACAACCCAGTAACCCGCCACAGAGCACATCCAGCGGATAGTGCACCCCTACATATACCTGGGCATAGCAGATGGTTGCGGCCCATACAAGAAACAGCCATCCCCATTTTTTAAGGAGTGGTTTCATGGTCAGAAAAATAAACATGGCAAACCCAAAATGATTGGTGGCATGTGAAGAAGTAAAACTATAGCCGCCTGAACAGTTGTTCAATAATAACCTCACCTGGTTCATTAAAAAAGGATCGCGGCAGGGCCTTGGCCGGGCTACCCAGTTTTTGATAAGTGTACTGCTCACCTGGTCGGTAAGTACCAATGTAACCACTACAAACAGTATCCAGGGAAGGGCCCGCTTTTTAAAATTCATCAACGAAAAAATGATCAGGAAAAGATATAAAGGAACCCAGCTATTGGCTTCGCGGTACCATGGGAAAACACTATCCAGAAAAGAATTTGTCCATACTGTATTGATCTTCAGGAACAACCAGGTATCCCACTGATCAAGCCAGAACCATAATTTTTGAAAAATGCTCAGCAGCAGTATGGAAGATTGCATAGGCAGTAAAGATAGGATTTGTAAAACAGTAATCCGAAGCCCCGTTTTAACAAAAAAGAAAACCCGTCCGCTTGCCCGGGCTGAGATTTTATTTTAATTTAGGATCATGAGAACGCTGTTTACCTTACTACTGCTGGGAGGTTTTACTTCCGCCGGGTTTTCACAGATCAGTTACCCGATCGTTGTCAACCCGGGAAACCGTTCTATCCCCGACACAGTGATCCAGCGCTATAAAGAGGAACCCAGAAAAAGCCAGGTACCCAATTATGGGATGCCCAATGCCATCCAGGTAAAGCCCTTACCCAATATTTATAAAGGAAATAACGGGCAAGGTTTTGATATATATGAATCACCTGTTGATAATATGGCGATATTGAAACCAGATAGCAGTTCAGGTTTCAATATGCCCGTCCTGAAATTTAGTGCTCCTGAAAAAACCGTAAATACCCCAACTTTGAATACACCGGGATTAAAAGAATATTTTGAGCAGAAAAAACAAAAAGACAGCCTCATTCCCAAACCCTGGCAGCCTAAAATCTACAGAGTTCCCAAACAATAGCAACCCCAACTGCGCCTTTGCGCCTCCGCGTGAAATTTTCCCTGCTAACTAAGCCGCAGTTTTATTTTTTACTGGCAATGATGATCATTCGGGGGGACTTCTTTACATCATATCTATTGAGCTGGTAATCCCCAAACACTTCCTGTACCTGCATGCCCTGGTAGGACAACATCTCCGTAAAATCGCCCAATGAAAATTTGGCCACACGTTCTGTATATAAATGTTTCAGCGTTTTATTTTCTGCATCCGTAACCTGGATCTGTTTAAAGAAATGATCCTCATCCTGCCATTTGGTGATATGAAAAGTCACCCCTTCAATAGTAGCCGTGAATAGTTTTTGCAACCTGTCTTCCTCGTAATGCACGTTCAGATAATCGATCACAAAGATTCCTCCGGATGTAAGGCTTTGTGCAATGCTCCGGATCGCATTATCATGCTCACGTCTTGTTTTAAAATACCCAAAACTGGTAAAGAAATTAAACGCGTATTGAAAGTAATGGATCCAGAAAGGTGAGCGCATATCATGCTGAAAAAAATGCAGGTGCTCGTCTTCATCTTTTTTGGCTTCCTCAATGGAAGCGGCGGAAAGATCTATCCCGGTAACATCAAAACCCATATCGGCCAGGGCCTTGCTATGCCTTCCTTTCCCGCAGGCGATATCTACCATGGTGCTGCCCGGCGCAGGCTTCAGATGTTGGATCAGGGTATTGATGAATTGCAAAGCCTCATCCTCATCGCGGTGCTGGTACAGCAAATGATAGTAATGTGAATTGAACCAGTCTTTGTACCAGGCTTTATCGGGCATACCTTTTCTTTATCCTGCAAAATTACACTCAAGTGGCAAACAAAAAATTTCTATTATGTTTGCAGACAGATTAAACCCCATATTATGGCATTGATCAAGAGCATTTCAGGAATCAGGGGCACCATTGGCGGCAAACCCGGCGACACACTCAGCCCGATAGATGTAGTTCGTTTTACAGCAGCATTCGGCACTTTACTCGCAAAAGAATCAGACAATAAAAAGGTCGTGATAGGCCGTGATGGCCGGATCAGCGGAGAAATGGTACAACGCCTGGTAGTGAGTACCCTGAACGCCCTTGGGTTAGATGTGGTTGATCTTGGCCTCAGCACCACCCCTACCGTTGAAATGGCTGTTGTATTTGAGAAAGCAGCCGGCGGTATCATTCTTACGGCCAGTCATAACCCCAAAGAATGGAACGCACTCAAATTACTGAACAGCAAAGGTGAGTTCATCAGTGGTGAGATCGGTGCGAAACTGCTGGACATAGCAGCCAAAGAAGATTTTGTGTTTGCAGGTGTTGACCAGCTGGGTTCTTACACAACCAATAATGACCTTTTACAGAAACATATTGATACGGTAGTTAACTATCCATTGGTGGATGTAGCTGCGATCAAAAAAGCAAAATTCAAAATTGTACTCGATGCCATTAACAGCAGCGGTGCATTTGCCGTGCCCATGTTATTAAAAGCATTGGGTGTTACGCAGATCACTGTTTTGAATGGTGAAGTGAACGGGAAGTTTGCTCATAACCCTGAACCTTTACCCGAGAATCTTCTGGAATTATGTAATGAAGTACAGAAGCAAAAAGCAGATATGGGTATTGCGGTTGACCCGGATGTGGACCGCCTCTGTTTTGTTTGTGAAGACGGGAGCTTATTTGGTGAAGAATATACATTGGTAGCAGTAGCTGATTATATACTGAAACACAGAAAAGGAAATACAGTCAGCAATATGTCTTCCACCCGTGCATTGAAAGATGTAACCATAAAACATGGCGGCCAATATACCCCCAGCGCAGTGGGTGAAGTGAATGTAGTAACCAAAATGAAAGCGGTGAATGCCGTGATCGGTGGTGAAGGGAATGGTGGCATTATTGTTCCCGACCTGCATTATGGAAGGGATGCCCTGATCGGGATCGCTTTATTTCTGACACATCTTGCAAAAGAGAAAAAATCAGTCAGGCAACTAAGGAACACCTACCCTGATTATTTCATGAGTAAGAACAAGATCGAACTCACACCGGGATTTGACCTCAAGAAGATCTTTGATCATATCAAGAAAAAATACAAGAAGAACGAGATCAATACAGAAGATGGATTGAAAATAGAATTCGAGAACGACTGGGTACACTTACGCACCAGTAATACCGAACCCATTATCCGTATCTACGCCGAAAGTAATTTTGAGACCACGGCTTCCAATATTGCCCAGAAACTGATGAAGGATATCAGGGAGGCGATGTAGCTTCAAGTCCATGGTTTTTTAGACCATGGTCCATAGCATGGATCTTTTATAGGTATATTCAGCTGTCACCTGGTCTAACCATGGACTATGGACCATGGTCTATGCACGATATTTTCTTACTTTTGTACCCTTATGGAAAGAATCTATCTCGACAACGCCGCAACCACTTCCCTGGACCCACAGGTGCTGGAAGCCATGATGCCTTACCTGACCTCAAATTTTGGTAATCCCTCCTCTATTTACAGTTATGGCCGTGAGAGCCGGATGGCGATCGAGAATGCAAGGAAATCAGTAGCTAAAACG
>CBHRAM010000278.1:0-5179 GCA_966076165.1 uncultured Chitinophagaceae bacterium | reverse complement strand
CGCTGTGCGCTGTTTAACATAATATTAATTATAGGAATAAATTGTGAATATCATTTTCATGTCCTGAAGTGTAGTAACCCATTGATAATCTTACATTTGATCCCGATATCAATTCCCCCCAGATGATATTGTATACTCGATGCCTGTTGATTAGTATGATTGCCTGCTGTCTGTTTGCCTGCGGTAAAACAGCAACAGAACCTTTGTCTGAAGCCATCTATCCAAGATTGAATGTAAAAGATTTTGGTGCCAAAGGCGATGGATTTACGAATGATGATACAGCCATCAGCCGGGCTTTGCGGGCAGCCAATGAAAAAAAATTACCCCTGTTCTTTCCTGCCGGTAAATATCTCGCCAGGATCATTTTACCCAACGACAGCCTGATCATCTTTGGAGAAAAAGCCCGTGGCCGTTTTTTCGACAGTTCCGGAACAGTGATCCTGGGCCTGCTTAATTGTAACCTGAAAAAACATATTCGTATTTCAGATCTGTCAATTGATGCCAGGGGCCGTTTATTAATTACAGATGATGCTGCACTTACTTCAGGTACAACGCCGGGCAACCAGCAGCTGGATCATGAATTCTCAAATATTGCCATCCTGGGCAATGGATACAATGAATATAAGCATGGAATCCTTTGTTTCTCCGGCTCAGGCATTCAGATGAGCAATATCTATGTGTCCTCATTCTATCACGGAATTGCCCTGCGCTGCAGCAATGCCGCTTTGTCGGAAATTTCAACTGAGTACTGTGGTTTTACATCCATTGTGGTAAAATCAGCCGATTCACTAAACAATCATGCCAAAAATGTTTCGATACGGAGGGTTTCCATTTATGGAGACCACACAGATCCCTTCAGACGCGGTGGCGTTATCCTGATTATATCCTATAATGCAAAAAGTATTACTGAAAATATAACCGTAGACAGCGTTTCATCTGTTAATGGCGGTGTGGGTGCGGTTAATGTGGAACAGGATTCCGGGCTGGTAAGAAATATCAGTATCTCCAATTGCTTTGCATGGAATTGTTGTGACAGAATAACCAGGGCTACTTATGATATCTACGGCGGCACCAATATCAGTTATACCAATTGCAACACAGTAAAATCTGCCGGAGCCGGTTTTAGATCATCCAATAACCCGGTAAACCTGGTTGTTAGATCCTGCTATGAGTCCCAAAGCCGTTTTCCATGGATAGGCTCCTTCACCTATTTACAGCTTAATGGTATGGAAATTTATCGGGGGGATTGATCTACACAGCTTTCTGCAAAGCTTCCAGCAAACAGATCTGGTTGGCAGCCCGCACATAATTATGCCCGGGATACCGGCTGCCATAATAGCTATCATTATTCAGATGATCGGTTAAAAACCGGAGCGCCTGCATATAGATCAGCATCTCGCCGGCAAAGAAAAAATGATCCTTTTCAAATTGGCTCAGGGTATCATTCATTGTAGCCAGGTAGCCCTTTTGGATGGCTTCGAGAAAAGGTTTGCGAATACTGATCCTGCTCAGATCTTTCTCTTCTTCAGAAACCGGGCAAACATAGGTCCGGATCATATCACCCACATCACTGAGAAAGAATCCGGGCATCACCGTGTCCAGATCGATCACGCAAATACCTTTTTGCTGATTAGTAAATAGAATATTACTGATTTTGGTGTCGTGATGTGTCACTCTTTGCCTTGCTTCCGGATTTTGAACAAAGGATTCATATCGTTTTACAATTCCGGACTGTGCTTTCAATACTGCAATCTCATGGGCGGATCCTTTGATCCTTTCCGGATTTCCATTTTGTAAAGACGCTTCAAATTGCCGGTACCGTAAACTGAGATTATGAAAATCCGGTAAGGTGATATTCAGCTTCCCGGCATCAAATCCTTTCAATAAGGAAGTAAAGACCCCAAACTGGTTGGCAGCTTCATAAGCTTCTTCCGGGGTTTCCACCACATCAATGGTATGTGAGCCGGGCACCCAGCCAAATACGCGGTAAAAATGTCCGTCAAGCACAACCAGGGAATCCCCATTCCCGGCCTTAACCGGAGCCGTAAACAGGTATCCCGGCGCATGAATGGAAAGATAGTCGGCCAACCTGTTCAGGTTTTCATCGATCTGCTCCGGATGCCTGAACACCTGACTGTTCACTTCCTGTAATATATAGATATGCCCATCGGCTTCAACTTTGAACGTATGATTGATCAATCCCGATGCCACCGGCAGAAAAACAGCGTTTTCCCAGCCGTAAAGATTTTTTATTGTCTGTTGAAATGAAGTCTCCATATTGATGATGCAATTTATCTTATTCACTTATATCAATTCGTAACTTTATCATAGTTTAGGTAAAGTGGTTAAAAGAGTTAAAATAGTTAAAAAGGAAAATTCATTGCTCTGCCTATTTTTACTCCCTTAAAACCACTTTAACCCTTTTAACTCTTTTAACTATTTTAACCCCTTTAACTACTTTAACCTCTTTAACAAATATCCAATGAAAGAATACGATAATCTCCTCGAAGCCCTCAACGACCTGAAAAGCCGTGGTTTCACCACCGATTTTAATATCGCTTTCGACAGTATTGCCTGCAGCCAATCCGGCAAAGCCCTCTCTCCTGCCGAATTTGAGATCGTTGAACACCATCGCTTTGAAGGCGATACCGACCCGGATAATTCCAGTGTACTCTATGCCATCCAATCGCACGACGGCAGCATGAAAGGCATACTCATCAATGCGTATGGTGTATACAGTGATGCTGTGAGCGATGCGATGATACAGAAGCTGAAGATGAACGAAGGGTGAAATAGTAAAAATGGTTAAAGTAGTTAAAAGGGTTAAAGAGGTTAAATTAGTATAGAACCTAATATTTATACTTAACCGATTTTAGCTATTTTAACTACTTTAACGATTCTAACTACTTTAACCCTTTTAACTACTATTAACCACTTCAACCAACCAACAACAATGCTCCACCGCAGAAAATTCTTACAACTAAGTTCACTAGGACTTTCAACCTTTTCTTTCTCTTCTTTCACCTCCGGCAAAGCCGCTGCCCGCAAACCGATCGTGATCTCTACCTGGAACGAAGGGATCGCAGCCAACAATGCCGCATGGAAAGTATTACGTGCCGGTGGCCGTGCATTGGATGCAGTGGAACAGGGTGTAATGGTTACAGAGTCTTCTCAGAACTGTTGCGTGGGTCTGGGTGCCAATCCCGACAGAGATGGGTATGTTACGCTTGATTCCTGCATCATGGATGAACATGCCAATTGCGGCAGTGTGGCTTTTCTCGAACGGATCAAACACCCGGTATCCGTGGCCCGCAGGGTAATGGAAAAAACACCGCATGTGATGCTGGTTGGATCAGGTGCACAGCAATTCGCGGTAGCAGAAGGATTTCCTTTAGAGCCGCAGGCCTTATCAAAAGATGCAGAAAAAGCGTACAAACAATGGTTGCAGAAAAGTGAATACAAACCGGTGATCAATATTGAGAATTCAGCCAACAAAAAACAAACGGCTTTTGCACCCACCAAATTAGAAAACGGCGACTGGAACCATGATACCATTGGTATGGTGGCCATGGATGCCAACGGCAACCTCAGCGGCAGCTGTACCACCAGTGGCATGGGTTTTAAAATGCGCGGCAGATTGGGCGACTCCCCTATTATTGGTGCGGGATTATTTGTAGACAATGAAATAGGTGCCGCAACTGCTACCGGACAGGGTGAAGACGTGATCCGGATCTGCGGCTCACACCTGGTGGTGGAATTGATGCGCCAGGGATTATCGCCGGAGAATGCCTGTAAGAAAGCGGTAGAACGTATCATTAAAATCAAAGGTGCAGGTGCAAAAGATATACAGGTAGGATTTATTGCCATCAATAAGCAGGGGGAATATGGCGGTTACTGCATACAGAAAGGTTTCAACTTTGCGGTATGTTATGCAGACGATAAGAATTTTATGGTGGATGGAAAATTTATGATCTGAAAAAACTGAGTATACATGTTATTGGAAATATGCGTTTTTAATACGGCCACAGCAATTGCTGCTGAACAAGCCGGTGCAGACAGGATCGAGTTATGCGAGAATTATGCCAATGGCGGAACCACTCCCTCCTATGGTTATCTGAAAACAGTAAGGGAGAAGATCAGCATTCCGGTATTCCCGATGATCCGTCCGCGGGGTGGTGATTATTTTCATTCAGCCGATGAAATTGATATCATCCGTAAGGATATTCTGCTTTGTAAAGAGCTTGGATTTGAGGGGGTGGTATTCGGATTATTAAACCGGGATGGATCAATCGATAAAGAGAATACAGCAAAGCTGGTAGAAGCAGCCTATCCGCTGGAAGTCACGTTCCACAGGGCTTTCGACAGGTGTATCCATCCGTATGAAGCATTGGAAACATTGATCGCCTGTGGTTGTAACCGGATCCTGACCAGCGGCCAGGAACCCAAGGTAACTGAGGGCTTATCCATGGTGAAGCAATTGGTAGAAAAAGCCGATGGCCGTATCATCATTATGCCCGGTAGCGGATTGAACAGTTCAAATGTTGCATCCATCATTGCCACCGCGGGTGTAACGGAAGTGCATACCTCTGCGAGAATCCGGATCCCCTCTGCCACACAATACCGCAATGAAAAAATGCCCGAAGATTTTGATATGGATTTTGTAGATGCCGCAGAAATTCAAAAGATCAAAGCGCAGTTTTGATATAAGCCATTATGAATATCCGTGAAGAGATATTAAAAGAACATTCCAAACAACAGGCTTTGAAAATTGCTGCCTATGCCTGTACATCCAAAAAGAATTTTAAGGAGCTGATGACATGTTTTATGTCGGATGAATACCGGCTGGCGCAAAGGGCCGCCTATAGCGTAAGCTGGGCAACGATAAAAGATCCCGGCATGATCGAGCCTTATATCAAAGACCTGGTATCACAAATGCAGCGCACAGATATTCATGAAGCCATACCCAGAAATTCATTGAGAATTTTAGAACAGATCCCTATCCCCGAAAAATTTCATGGAGAAGTGATGAATGCCTGTTTCGGTTTTGTAGAAGATCCCTCCACACCTATTGCGATCAAAGCTTCAGCACTTACCACCTTATTTAATTTATCCCATCAGTACCCAGAGATAAAGCAAGAATTAAAATTGATCATTGAAACGAATTGGGATCAGGAAACGG
>CBHRAM010000277.1:0-5189 GCA_966076165.1 uncultured Chitinophagaceae bacterium | reverse complement strand
AGTGGTGAGTTGTGAGTAGTCAGTAGTGAGTATAGGAATCGTTTATTACTCACTATTCACAACTCACAATAATCTCATTCCTTAGAACATAAATAACCTTTCCCCTCCCACTTTTTTCTTCGGGCTACCAATGGTCCGGATATTATAGGTAAAAGTGGCCATTACATATCTTGTGAGCACATTGGTTCTGCCGGTAGTGATCATGTTTCGGGTTGCAAAGGTATTCACACTCACCCCACTGTTCAGAATATCAAACATGCTGATACGTAATACACCCCTCTCATCTTTCAGCATCGTGAAATTGATCGCTGCATTCCAGCGGAAATAACGGGTAGGTCCACCAGCTACCGCATTCCCCTGGTTACTATACGCTAAAGAACTTTCCCATATCACATGTTTGGGTACACGAACCACAATTTCCGTTGATACACTTTGTGTACTCACTTTTAACTGTTTAAAAGAACGGCTCGTGTAATCCGTGAAATTATACCCTGCAGATCCGCTCGTATTCCATTCAAACTTATCGTTAAAGTTAAGGTTCACGCCTCCCCATTGCTGCAGGTTAAAGGTTTGCTGCCAGCTCTCTTCTCCATTGAATAAAAGCTTACTCCGGTCATACCCGTACCACGCCCCAAAATTCCAGCCGTAGATGAATTTCGGGTTTGACTTATATTGCCTGTTCACATTATAGTTGATCCCGAAACTGCTGGTTCCATCTGCATTTACCGGCATATTGGTTTGAATTCCTTTTTGATCAACTACAATGCTCTGTATCACATCATTTTTAATAAACCCACCATTTGCATTAAGATTAATGTTCAGGTTCTTTTTGGGATTATTAAAATAATAATTGACCGACAGGTTCTGTCTTTCAGAAGGAAGCAGATTGGCATTCCCCTTACTGATCAGGTATGGATTGGTATTATTGGCCACCGGAATCAGGTAGGTGTACTGAGGCAGGGTAATATCTTTATTATAATTAAAATTGAATTGTTTATACGTGATCCCCAGTCCCGGTAACAGGTTATTGCTGTTTTGCCTGATAGGTTTACCTAATGATAACAGATCATTATTCACGGCCTGTGTCAAAAATCTTACAGATGGAGTGATGGTCAGATCCTTTTTCCGGAACTCCAATCCTGTGTTGATGTAAAACCGATTACTCTCCCTGTTAAAATCACTGCTAAGCAGGTTATTCACTACATCAAATTTTCCACCTGTTGTATTCGGATTAAAAGTGGTAATACCATTATTCAGCTTACTATATTCATACCGTCCACCCACACGTAATGTGATCACTTTGGTAAACGGCTCGCTATAATTAAATGCTGCAACAGCATCCGTACGCGGAACACCTTCCTGCCGTAGCTGCTTTAACAGACTGTCGTATGCAGTCGGGTAGAGATACCCTGTTCTGGAATCGGTAAAATAATCGTTGAACCGGTTATTTACATCCAGGTTATGAAAGATGGTAAAGCGCCTTCCCTTTTTGGTTCTGGATAAGCGTGTGTAAGTGAAAGCATGCCGGTAATAATACGAATTGCTCAGGTTATTCTGATTGATATTACCCAGGCTCAAAGGGCCCAGTATATTATTATCACTATTGATCGTACTAAACCTGTCTTCATTCTGTAACCCGATCGTATAATTTGCACTTACCTGTATTGTGGTAACAGAATCCGGTTTAAACTTTCCGCCAATACCTATATTGTGTGCATTGGTGATCACTCCACCAGTTACTACCGTTCGGTTATTGATGATCGTATCTCCGTTATACTGTTTTGAATCCGTTTCGTTTCTTCTGTCAACCAATACATTTCCATAAAAATATTGTGCAAATAAAGACTGCTTTTCATTGGGTGCATGGTTCAGGTTAAAGCCGGCTCCCTTACTGGTGGCAATGCCTCCATAATTCTGGATACCACCAAAATTGATCCCGTTAATGCTGATACCGCTTCCGGCTCCATTATTCCAGATACTGGTACTGCGGCTGTTAAGATTGCTATTACTCCTGTCAAGCCCACCTGTTTGTAAAAGATCCGTATAGCCAAAGCCGGGTTTGTTCAGGTTATTGGCATATCCCAAAACACTTACCTGTAAAGTATCCCTGAAAATATTGGCAATACCGCCGCCTTCAAAACGTCCGTCACTGCCGGTACCTGCATATACTTTTCCGAACCATCCTTTTTTCACCCCTTTCTTTAAAGTAATGTTCACCACTTTTCCTACATTATTGATATTATCATCTCCATTGCGCAACAACTCTTCTTTATCATCGGTTACCTGCACTTTATCAATAATATTGGCGGGCAGGTTTCGTGTAGCCATTTTGGGGTCGTTACCAAAAAAGGTTTTTCCATCCACGAGCATCCTGTTCACGGGTTTCCCGTTCACTGTAATATTTCCATCGGCGTCTACCTGCACACCGGGTAATTTTTTCAGCAGATCTTCTACCAATGCATTTGGTAAGGTTTTAAAAGCCGTTGCATTAAATTCTATGGTATCATGCTTCATCGAAACCGGCGGCCGTTCAGCCACTACGATCACTTCATCCAATGTTTGGGAAGTGATGGCCATCTTGATGGAATCCAACACCAATACATTTTTTGCAGCAGTTAATGTAAATTCCTTCCTGTATGCCTGGTAACCGGAAAAACTGATCACGGCTCGTAACGGGATATCCAATGGCAGTCCACTCACCCTGAATTCCCCGTCCGGGTTACTTAACCGATAGGTAACGATCACGGTATCTTTTGCCTTGAACACCGTTACGGTAGCAAATGCCAATGGCTTTGCCGTAGCAGAATCTTTCAGCTTACCGCTGATCAGCCCTGTTTGTGCACAAAGCGTTCCGGTTATCAAGAGCCCTGTCAGAAAAATGATCCACTGTTTCATTAGCAGTTTGTTGTTTTGGGATAGGTTAAAAATGACTGTTGTTATGAGCAAACGGATACGATAAGGTTGGAAACGGCACATTGAAAAAAAGGTTACATTTTATGAACGGTATTTTCAGGCATGCCTCCGGCCATACAGTGTGTTTGCACACATTGTCTTTTCTTTTTTCTCTTGTGTGTGTAGATGGTTATTTAGCCAGGTTCTTGTAATCCAGGAAAATGCCTCTTCCTGTTACCTGCACGGGCCCGTAATAATACCCCCAACCATTGGGCCGCAGGTACTTTACCTTAAATGTATCGTAAAGCTCCTGTGATATTTTTTTCCCGTCCACTATAAACTGGTCGTTGTCTAATGCAAACCAGCTTTTTTGCAGATCGATCCGGATATTCTCTTTCTCAAGATCGTTGATAATATTTTTGATCCGGGCGGTTGACTCCTGTAAGCGGATAGCATCCTCATCTTTCAGAGAATGGAGCTTTTCCAGTTTATGGAGCGACTGTTCTTTTAATAATTGTAAAGAAGACTGTCGCTGTAAAGAATCAAATGCCCTTTTGAGCCGGATCTTTTGGCTTTTCAGATCCATCTGTGTTTTTGTTTCTAATGGGGTCTGTAGTTGTAACAGTTTTTTTTGTTGCTGCAGGAGGCTGATCTGTTTTTCAAATACCAGCTTCTGCCTTGACAACTCCAGCCTGCTCAGTGAATCACCGCTTCCGCTTCTGTCGAGCAGTTTTTTTGCTTTCAGCTCGCTCATCTTCGATGCAAGCTCCTGCCTGTTCTGTAAAGTCCTTTCCTGTTGATCCCGGGCTATCGTACGTTTCAGTGAATCGGCGTTTCTTTTAAACTCCACCACTCTTTTTTCAAACTCAGCTCTCTCTTTCTCATTCAATGCTTTTCCCCTTCCTTCTGATAGTTTCCTGATCGCTTCCCTTTTGATATTTTCGATCGTTCTTTGTTGCTGCTCTGCCTCTCTCTTTAATTTTTCATTCGTCATGTTCATCGCCCGCATGACCCTTTGCTGATCCTCGTATTCTTTTCTTTTGATCAAAGCCAGTGCCTGTTTCTCTCTTGACCTTTCCTGTTTGTAACGATACGTGCTTTCGATCTTATCCAGTTCCGGCCTATGTGCATCATATTGTGAAGCGGGGATCTCTTCATCATTGATATAGAAGCCTGTGATCGCATCATTCAATTTGATCAGCCTGTATTTTTTCCCGTCAACAGCTATCGCATTAAATTCCATTTTCCGGGTTTGCCCGTTATCATTGATACTGGTTGAAAAACTGTTGAAGTATTTGGCTGTATCCGAGATAGAAAAATGAAATGAGCGGGAAGCCGCTTCGGGATCGATGGATTTGGGTAGAACCGGAACAGTATCAGCAATGCCTTGTCCTGAAATATCGGTTTGCAACACCGGTTCAGCAATATCTCTTTGGGAATACGTTACTGCAGGGTATTCATTTTTTTCTTCCGCAAGAAGATCCGATGAAACCGATTCTATCTTGTTTGTCCTGTCTGATATTTCTGTATCTACTATCCTGTCTTTTTTTACAGGCAAAAGCGGCGCCTTTTTCGCAGCAGCAAAAGAGATCATGATCAAAACAGCCATCCCGAAACTAAGCAGGCTTTTTTCTGTTGCATTCAGGGTTTTGTTCCTTTCTGTGATGATCCGTTTTACCCTGTTCAGCAAATGATTCTTTTCACCGGGGAAGCCAACTCCATAAGCCGTTCCGGAGAGATTATATTCCTGGAAAGCAATGAGGGCATTCACAAACCGGGTTCGGTTATTGGTGATGGATATGGCAATATCATCGCAACAGTTCTCACGCTCTTCCCTGATCATGGATGAAAGCCACATCACTGCCGGGTTAAAGAAGAACAGGGTTTCTGTAATACTCTGCAGCAGGTTGACAAAATAATCTCTTCGCTGAATATGTGCCAGTTCATGTAACAGGATCGATTCAATTTCATCGGCAGGCAAAGAAGCGAGTAAGCCAAGGGGCAAAAGGATCACCGGTTTAAAGATGCCCATTACCACCGGTACTTTTACAATACCCGATTCGAGCAGGCGTATATGCTTGCGTATACCCAGTAAACGTATCAATTCACGGATCTTGTTTTCCCATAATTCAGAAACAGGAAAGGTTTGATAACTCTTCAGTCTTTGCACATATACCAGGCCGGCAGTAAGTTTAACAAATCTTGCCATAAAAATCACAAACCAAACAGCTACGATCAACGAGGCATGTTGATCAAAATATTCTTTGAAACGGTCGATCCAAGTTTTCTCTAAAACA
>CBHRAM010000276.1:0-5192 GCA_966076165.1 uncultured Chitinophagaceae bacterium | reverse complement strand
GATTGGATCTTATTTAATTCACGTTTATTGAGCAGGAGTTTTCTGTCGTGAACCTCAATATGGTTATTGGCAGTGCCGTGCGAGTAGCTGGCGATGAATAAACCCCTTACCCAAAGCTCGCCTTCGTCAAACAAACAGAAAGCATCATTAAAACTCAGTTTGCCATCGCGGATCGATTTTACTTCCGTACCCATCAAAGCAATACCGGCTACATATTTGTCTTCTATGAAGTAGTGAAAGTAAGCCTGCCTGTTATTCATCTCATTTGCCATAACACTTACCGGAATTAAAAATTAAGAATTAGAAATTAAAAATTACACATGTACTGACTGTAATTTCTTAAGCTTATTGAAAGGTTATACCCCTTCAATTTTTAATTATTAATTTCTAATTTTTAATTAAAAATATCAGCTTCTAAACAAAAGCACCACCTGCGCCAATTTGTCTTTCAGGGATTTTCTGTCTATGATAAAATCAAGAAAACCATGATCCAATAAAAATTCGCTGCGCTGGAAACCTTCAGGCAGATCTTTTTTAATGGTTTCTTTGATCACGCGCGGGCCCGCAAAACCAATGAGGGCGCCGGGTTCAGCAATGTTCAGATCGCCCAGCATACCAAAGCTGGCAGAGATCCCGCCAAAAGTTGGGTCGGTAAGAAGTGAGATATAAGGAAGTTTGGCATCGCTTAACTGCGAAAGTTTACCACTTGTTTTGGCCAATTGCATCAGGCTGAACGCACTCTCCATCATACGGGCACCACCACTCTTACTGATCACGAGATAAGCCAGTTTGTGTTCAATACAATAATCAACGGCCCTGCTGAATTTTTCTCCCATCACACTACCCAATGACCCGCCGATGAATTCAAAATCCATACAGGCGATCACCAGTCCTTCACCATTTACGGTGCCGGTAGCCACGCGCATAGAATCTTTCAGGTCGGTCTTGGAATGAATATCATCCAGGCGTTTCTGGTAAGATTTCAGGTCGGTAAAACCGAGGGCATCTTTGCTGCGGATATTATCAAAGAGTTCTTTGTATTCGGCGTTGTCAAAAATGAGATCGAAATATTCATCACTGCCAATGCGGTGGTGGTAATTACATTTTGGGCAAACAAAAAGGTTTTCCTTTAATTCTGAAGTGGTGCAGATATAATTACATTCCGGGCATTTATTCCACAGGCCTTCCGGTGTTTCTTTTTTATCGGCAGTGGAAGTAAGGATGCCTTTTCTGATGCGTTTGAACCATCTCGGTTTCGCCGGATCGCCGCCATGGCTTTCCTCACCGGTTAAATTAGCTTCCAGATCTTCTTCACGTTCTTTTTTCATAGAAAAATCGTTGGGGGGTCGAAGATAAATGATAATTACAAAAAACAGGCCATTTCGGGCTATAAAAACCCTGTTTGGGCCGGGTGGATCCTTTCTTTAGCGGATCATTTTTTCAATAAAATCAGCAGATAAAATATGATAATTAATATCATACGTTGAAAAACAGCACTTTAGGCCCTTCTAAAGAGAAAAGGGCCCGATTTGTAGATCGGGCCCTTTGTTTTATGCGTTTCTGTTGATACAATTCAGGTCTTCAAATGCTACTTCCAGGCGTTTGCTGAAACTTTCTTCTGCTTTGCGCAACCAAACCCTTGGGTCGTAGTGTTTTTTATTGGGTTTGTCGGCTCCTTCCGGATTGCCTAATTGTCCCTGCAGATATCCTTCATTCTTTTTATAGAAATCCTTAATGCCTTCCCAGAAAGCCCATTGCAGGTCGGTATCAATATTCATTTTGATCGCACCATAACTGATGGCTTCCCTGATCTGGTTTTGTGGTGAACCACTTCCGCCATGGAATACAAAGTATACAGGCTTAGGCCCGGTCTTTAATTCTTTCTCAATATAATCCTGGCTGTTCTTTAAGATCTCCGGACGAAGCTCCACATTACCCGGACTGTACACACCATGCACATTACCAAATGCGGCAGCAACGGTAAACAGTTTGCCTACTTTGCTCAGCTCTGTGTAAGAGTAAGCAACATGTTGTGGCTGTGTATATAATTTATCATTTTCTACACCGCTGTTATCAACGCCATCTTCTTCACCACCGGTAACACCCAGTTCAATCTCAATACTCATACCCAGTGGGGCCATGCGTTTGTAGAATTCAACAGAGGTATGGATATTTTCTTCGATAGGCTCTTCAGAAAGATCGAGCATGTGTGAACTGAAAAGGGGCTGACCTTTTTCTTTATAGAATTGTTCGCCGGCATCGATCAGTCCGCTTACCCATGGTAACCATTTTTTTGCAGCATGGTCGGTATGTAATACAACCGGAACACCATAATATTTTGCTACGTTGTGAATATGTAAAGCACCTGAGATACCACCGGAAATATTTCCCTGGAGTTTATCATTCGGCATTCCTTTACCGGCAATGAACTGGGCACCACCATTTGAGAACTGGATGATAACAGGAGAGTTTACTTTGGCAGCTGTTTCCAAAACCGCATTGATGGTATTGGTACCGATGGTGTTAACGGCTGGTAGGGCAAACTGGTTATCTTTTGCGTCGTTGTATAAGGCTTCTAATTCATCACCGAATAAAACCCCGGCACGGTACTTTTTCATTGTGTAAGTTGTTTGTTAAAAAATTGGATATATAAGCGTTGGCAAGATACTGCACTTAGCCGATATGGCTATGGGCATTTTTACACATTATCCGGGCGGAGTCCCTTGTGTAATTGTTGAAAATAGGTACCGGCCAACAGCATCCGGCTGCCATACCAACTGAAGATTTCCCCATTAACGATCATTAGTTTTATTCCCGGTAATTGTTTTTGTAACTCATCAATATGTTTCTGTTTAAAGGGATAAGGTTCGGAAGAAAGTAAGACCAGTTCTGTATCTCGCTTCCTTAATTCATTGCAATCGATGGTAGGATACCGGTCCTCATTTGAGAAAACGTTTTCCCATCCATTCACTGCAAGCATGGCATGAATAAAAGTATCGCCACCTGCCGCCATATAAGGATCTTTCCAGATCAGGTATGCGACACGGTATCTGCGATGAGATGGATCATTGATAAGTGCATCTACCTTTCCAAGATCTATTTCAATCTCTTCAATCAGCTTTTTTGCTTTTGCATCTTTTCCCGTGATCGCACCGATACTGCTGATCATTTCGAGGGCATCCGATACGCAATTCACATCACTGATCCATACCGGTGCCATCTTTTCCAGTGCTTCTATTTGTTCGCGGGTATTCTCTTCTTTATTGGCAATGATCAGATCGGGTTTAAGTGCAGTAACTTTTGGGATATCGATTGTCTTGGTGCCACCAATCCTCTGTTTATGCACAAACCATTCATGCGGATGAACACAGAATTTGGTGATGCCGATCACTTCTTTATCAAGACCCAGATCAAATAATAATTCTGTCTGTGAGGGAACCAATGAAATGATCCGTTCAGGATTTCCGGTAAGATTAATGGTCCTGTTAAGCTGATCTGTATAAAATGGCATGGGCTAAAATAGGGAGAAGTTTTAACCCGCAGCATTTATCTGTATTTATTCCACGAACCGGTATTGAAGAGCATTACCGTTTCATCTTCCTTGACATAATCTTTTTCGATCAGTTTTTTCAAACCCATAAAACAGGCACTGCCTTCCGGCGAAAGCAGCAGGCCTTCTTTTCTGGCAACTTCCTGCATGCCATTTTGTATGTCCGTTTCACTCACCGTTACCGCTGCACCACCACTTTCGGTAACTACTTTCTGTATCAGGTCTTTGGCAAAAGGGTGGGGCACTGCCAGTCCATAAGCCATCGAAGCTTCCGGCAGATACGATTCAGGAAATGAACCGTTTTCAAACATCTGTATCATAGGATTACAATTTGTGGATTGTACAATAACCATTCTTGGCAGCCTGCCTCTTGGGATCCAGCCCAACTCCTGCATTTCTTTAAATGCTTTCCACATACCAATTAATCCGGTACCGCCACCGGTAGGGTAGATGATCACATCAGGTAATTGCCAATGCAATTGTTCGGCTATTTCAAAACCCAATGTTTTTTTGCCTTCTATCCGGTAGGGTTCTTTCATGGTAGACATATCAAACGCACCGGTCTCTGCAGCCAGTTGTTTTACTTTTTTTCCACAGCTATCAATCAATCCATCGATCAGTATCAGTTCTGCGCCGTGATACCGGCATTCTTCCTGCAGTGTAGCCGGTGTATGTTTAGGCATTACTACCGTAGCACTGATATCCGCTTTGGCCGCATATGCACTTAAGGCACCGCCGGCATTACCGGCTGTGGGTATGATACAATGGGTAATACCCAACTCCTTTGCCTTGGAAACAGCCACACTCAGACCTCTTGCTTTGAAAGAACCGGTTGGGTTCATGCTTTCATCTTTCAGTAATACCTGGTGGATACCCAGCTGTGCAGCAATTTTTGAAAATGTATGGATCGGGGTCCAGCCTTCTTCCAGGCTAACAATATTTTCAGGATCGAGTACAGGCAGAAAAGCGCTGTACCGCCACATATTAAAAGGCTTGTCAGAAAGAGAATGGATGCTTTGTGGCTCAAGAAAGTAATTGGCCAGTAATGGCTGGTTACAACAGTTCGCAAATGTTTGCACTGCAGAAAATGGATATTTACGTCCGCAGGAGGAGCAATATAAATGGCTGATCAGTGAGAGCTGTGATAGATCTGTTTCCACGGCATAAAAGTAGCAGTAATACCTGCGCGTGGGAATGTCATGTTATTATGACCCATAACTACACATTATAGATCTTCTGTGCCAGCTTGATAAAGCTCTTGTTCAGGTCGCTGCTTTCGCCTTTGCGTTGTACGAAGTAGAAGTTTCGCTGGATATTCAATCCTTCAAAATGGATCTCAGTGAGTTCACCGTATTTCAATTCTTTGATGATCGAACGCTGCGGCAGAAAACCAAGAAAATCAGATTCTATCAGGAAATTTTTTAAGAATTCAGTTCCACCCAATCTCACTTTTATATTCAGGTCGCTGAGCTTGATCTTATTTTTTTCCAATGCATTTTTTAATGCAGTAAGGGTACCACTCCCTCTTTCCCTGAAAGTAAGCGGCATATTGGCCAGGTCTTTGAGTGCGTAATTTTTAATCTTGGCTATCGGGCTTTTACTGCTGCAGACCGCTACTACTTTATCTGAAATGAAAGCCTGG
>CBHRAM010000275.1:0-5204 GCA_966076165.1 uncultured Chitinophagaceae bacterium | reverse complement strand
GTGCCTACGGTTCCGCTGCCGATTACATCGCCGGGGTGTATATCTGTGCCGTAGGCGCAGCGTTCGAGGATCTCGGCAAAGGTCCAGTCCATTTCGCTAACATTGCCACTGCTGACCTTGATGCCATTTACAGAACAACTCATCGGCAAATTCCAGCTCTTGCCGGTGTGGCCATCTTTGCAGGGCACTTCATAAGGCTCAAGTTCGTCTAAGGTAACCAGACATGGGCCGATGACCGTTGCAAAATCTTTTCCTTTGGCAGGTCCGAGATTGAGCAGCATTTCTTCCATCTGCAATCTGCGGGCACTCATATCATTCATGATCATTAATCCGCCAATGTATTGATCGGCTTCTTCTGCCGGAATATTTCTTCCCTGTTTACAAACAACGATCGCTACTTCCAGTTCAAAATCCAGTTTTTCAAAATGATCGGGCATGCATTTGATTTCACCGGGGCCCTGTATGCTGTGGTGATTGGTGAAATAGAAGATCGGATACTGATCAAATTCAGGGATCATCTCTACTTTACGGTTTCTGCGGGCAGCTGCTACATGCTGTCTGAAAGCATATCCATCCCGACAGGATGTGGGGAAGGGAACAGGTGCCAATACTTCACTTTCTTCCATCGGTATCCCTTGTTCCTTACTGATCTTCCCGCTTTTAATGGCAGCTTCTACTTTTTGGGCAATGGGAAACATATCATCCCAATAGTGTAAGAACATATTCATGCTGTTGGGCAGATCGGGATGCAGGAGGTCGCAGTCGAATAATAAACCATCCACTAAAAAAGCCAACTGGTCACGGCCTTCAATGAGATAAGAAACAAGTTTCATAATGCAGACAATATTAGGGAGCGAAAATAGACCAAAAAGATGAGGCAAGCCGTTCTGCGCAGTATCTTTAGTCACATTTTTGTATCTATGAAAAAACAGATGTTTGGATTGCTTTTGGGAATGATTCTTTCAACGATCTTATCCGCACAGGATAATACCTGGATCCGGATCAATCAACTCGGATATACACCCTCAGGCATTAAAGTAGCGGTATGGTGCAGTAAGGAAAGCAGCAGCCTGACAACGTTTGAACTGGTAGATGCCGTTTCTCAGAAAACAGTCTATAAACAAACTGCCGGAAAAGCGTTTGGTGCGTACGGGCCTTTTGCAGAAACCTATCGTCTGGATTTTTCTTCTTTTATCAGATCCGGTAAATATTTTTTACGTACCGGTAAGACGGTTTCTCCGGTATTTAAGATTGACAATGATGTGTACAAAGGTGCCGCAGATTTTTGTCTGAAATACATGCGTCAGCAGAGAAGTGGTTTTAATCCTTACCTGAATGACAGCTGCCATACACATGATGGATATACGATGTATGGCCCCATGCCCGACAGCACGCATATTGATGTAAGCGGTGGCTGGCATGATGCGAGTGATTATCTGCAATACAGTACTACTTCAGCGAATGCAACATACCATCTGCTGGCTGCCTACAGAGATTTCCCCAATGTTTTTACAGATGCCAAACAAGCGAACGGGTTAGACGGGAAGAATGGCGTGGCGGATGTGTTGGATGAAGCCAAATGGGGATTGAACTGGTTATTGAAAATGCACCCACGCCCCGATTGGTTGTTTAACCAGTTAGGCGATGACCGTGACCATCGGGGTATGCGGATACCCAAAGAAGATGATTATTACGGAAAAGGTTTTGAGCGCCCTGTTTATTTTGTTTCGGGCAAGCCGCAGCAGCGTGGCAAATTTATGAATGCCACAACGGGTGCGGCTTCCACTGCAGGAAAGTTTGCGAGTGCATTTGCCTTGGGCTCTTCTATCTATCAAAAAAAGGATACCGGTTTTGCGCGTTTGTTAAAACGAAAGGCATTGAGTGCCTATCAACTGGGTGTTGATAAACCGGGTGTGGCACAAACCGTATCAGTGGTATCTCCCTATATCTATGCTGAAGGCGATTGGGCCGATGATATGGAATTGGCGGCGGCACAGTTATATGGATTAAAAAAAGAGCAGAAGTACAATATTGATTTTTATAAATACCTCCGAAAAGACTCTGTAGATAAATGGATGGGAAAAGATACAGCCCAACATTATCAATATTATCCCTTTAATAACCTTGGAGTATATGCAATGGCGAAGACTTATGGCCGGGGAACACATGCCGGAGATGAGTTAATGGATTATTCCATAAGTGCTTTAAGTAAGGTTGCAGAGAAAGCAAAGTCAAATGCTTTTAACAGGGCCATACCTTTTATCTGGTGCAGCAATAACCTCACAACTTCTTTTTCCATTGCCTGCTACTGGTACAGGGATGCTACCGGTAAGGATAACTATGCATTATTAGAGCAAGCCAATTTCGATTGGCTCTTTGGCTGCAATCCATGGGGCACCAGTATGGTGTACGGTTTACCGGCCAATGGCGATACACCGGTTGATCCGCACTCGGCGTTTACGCATATCAAAAATTATCCGATTGATGGGGGTTTGGTGGATGGCCCGGTCTATACGTCTATTTATAAAGGATTGATCGGGATCAAGCTGATGGATGAAGATGAGTATGCACCCTTCCAAAGTGATCTGGCTGTTTACCACGATGATTATGGTGATTACAGTACCAATGAACCCACCATGGATGGAACCGCATCATTAATCTATTTACTGGCAGCGAAAGAGGCGGAAGCCAGGAAGATGGCAGAAAAACCTTTGCATCAAACATCAGAAGGGGCGATCATTCGTGGCGATTATCGTAAGAAAGAACTGGCACTGGTGTTTACCGGTGATGAATTCGGGGATGGTTTATCATCCATTTCAAATACGCTTGAGAAACAAAATGTAAAAGGAGCTTTCTTTTTTACAGGAAATTTCTATCGCAATAAAAATTTTCAGAGCGGGATTAAACAATTGTATCAGCAAAAGAATCTGCTGGCCCCGCATTCTGATAAACATCTTTTGTATTGTGACTGGACAAAACGCGACAGCACATTGGTTTCGCAGGATTCATTAGTAAAAGACCTTCTGGCCAATATCAAAGCCATGGAACAAACAGGGGTTAAAAGAAATAGCGGAGCGACATTTTTTATTCCTCCGTACGAATGGTGGAATAAGGAAACGGCCGGATGGCTTAATGGAAATAACTGGAACAAACTTTTCAGTTTCACCCCCGGCACCACCAGCAATGCAGATTATACTTACCCGGAAATGGGAAAATCTTACAGGAGCAGTGAGGAGATCATGGGTTCCATCAAAAAATTCAATGAAACTGATCCTAATGGATTGAATGGCGCAATCCTCTTAATTCACGCCGGAACAGATCCCAGGCGGAAAGATAAGTTGTATAACAGGCTGGATGAGTTGATCGTGTATCTAAAAAAAGAAGGCTACCAGATTAAACGGATTGACGAACTCCTGAAATAGTTCTCTGCGAAAGCTCTGCTTCTCAGCGGCTCTGCGGTGAAAAGAAAAGTAAATATGAGTAATTCGTATCTATATGAAATATATTATTCACCGCAGAGGCAGGGAGTAACATGAGATATCCGCAGAGTTACCATCTATCTTCTTCAGGAATTTCTCCCTCCTGTTTAAATAGCTCTTTTGATTTCTTTTTCTGCAGTTGTCTTTCGATAATTAAAGCTGCAATGATTCTTCCGGCATCTTCATTGGGGATGTCTTCAAGCATTTTTCTGAGCTTGTCCTCATTGATATCCAGCCGGTATAAAAGGCTCAATAAACCATTGAAATCGCGCAGGATCATATCATTTACCCAGGCCGATAATTCCTCCACAGACGGGTTCTCCCAGGGCTGCATTTCGTTTGACATACCCTAAAGGTACATTTCTATGGGCAACTACTAAATGTTAAAATTATCATACAAAATGTAAAATAAACTTGACAAAATGAAGATCTTGTTTTACGTTTGCACTATCATTTAAAACATATTTTATGAGAAAACGACTTTTATTACCACATGGCTGCCGAACAATCGGCTATCTGTTATTGGTCCCTTTTCTGGCACTAGGGGTAGCTTATATGGGCTGGGATTATACCATTTCATGGCTGACTTTTCAGGACAAACACAAAGTGGGAATTGATTTTTTTACGAACCAGAATTTTACAGATGAGTTGACCACTATCGGGCTCATCATCAGTTTAGTACTGATCGCATTTTCTAAAGAAAAAATTGAGGATGAAGCCATACAGTTCTTTCGGCTGGAAGCCTTGCAATGGGCGGTGTATGCGAATTATCTTGTATTAATATTAGCGGTGTTATTTTGTTACGGCGGACTATTCTTTACGGTAATGACCATTAACCTGTTTACGGTACTGATTATTTTCATTGCCCGTTTCCGGTATGTATTGTATCAATATAATCAGAGCAACGCATGAAGAACAAGATCAAAATACAAAGGGCCATCCATAACCTTACCCAGGATGAACTGGCTAAGAAGATCAGTGTAAGCCGGCAGACCATCAATACCATGGAATCGGGAAAATATATTCCTTCTACCGCACTTGCGTTAAAAATGGCGCAGGTGCTGGGTGTAGCGGTTGAAGAACTCTTTCAACTGGAAGAAGGCGATTAAATTAATTGATGAACGGTTTCCAACCTTATGCAGGGTTGCGCATCTTACACTCAAGCTAAACGGGTGGGAAGCAAAAGGCTTATTCCCCGGACGAGAGAAAGTTCCCCCCATATTTATGGAATATCACGGTTTCCAACTCTTTAGGGTTGCGGGTAGCTGTGTGGCATTTTAACAAAACATAGTGAAACTAAATAATTAGTCTATTAACTAATTATTTAGTTTTATTCTGATAAATCTGAAATAACCAAACGTTTCATTGATCGCTTATGAGATATCTCAGCACCACTGTTGCAGCCCTGCTGTTAACCCTTGCTTCCTATGCCCAGACGGGAAATATTTCCGGAAAGATCACAGACAGTACCGGAAAGCGGGTACTGCCCCTCACCACGGTTACGATCTTTAAAGCAAAGGATACCACCATTATTACCTATCGTTTAAGTAATGATGCGGGTGAGTTCAAGATCCCCGGTCTTCCCTTTGATGTGCCATTGCGATTGATGGCAACCTATTCCGGCTTTGAAGCTTTCCGGAAAGACTTTACCCTAACGGCTGCACAGCCCACGGTTAATTTTGGCAGTATAAAGCTGACCGGAACTTCCAAGCAACTCGATGAAGT
>CBHRAM010000274.1:0-5207 GCA_966076165.1 uncultured Chitinophagaceae bacterium | reverse complement strand
ACTTCCACTCCGGCATTTCTCAATACATCCACTACCTGCAAACTGCTTTTACCGGTAGAGATCAGATCCTCGATCACCAATACACGCTGCCCGGGGGTGTAATACCCTTCTATCTGGTTGCCCAGGCCATGTTCTTTGGGTTTGGGACGAACATAGATATAAGGAAGCTTTAGCTGATCGGCCGCCATCGCTCCCCAGGGAATACCCGCCGTGGCCACACCCGCCAGCACTTCTGCCTGGGGGAAATGTTCGAATACCACATTGCACAATTCGCTTTTGATAAAATCACGTACAAACGGGAAGGATAATACCCTTCTGTTATCACAATAGATCGGGCTTTTCCAGCCACTGGCCCAGGTAAAGGGGTTTTCGGGACTCAATTTAACAGCTGCAACCTGCAGCAATTTCTCCGCAACGGCTTTTTCGTTTGTCATGCTGCGAAGTAAGGTCATTTTGAAATTTTGGAATTGGGAAATTGGGAAATTGTATTCACATTTGATGCACGATGGAGAAGACAAAAATTATTGCAGGGGGTGGTTTGGTATTGAATGATGCGGGGGAATTACTGATGATCTACCGCCGCGGCAAATGGGACCTGCCCAAGGGTAAACTGGATGAAGGCGAAACGATTGAGGAATGCGCCGTGCGTGAGGTTGAGGAAGAGACCGGTGTTATGGGTATTGAAAGAGGTGAATTGATCTCGGTCAGTTACCATGAATATTTTGACCCCTACCTTAAAGAGGACGTCATCAAAGAAACGCATTGGTATGCAATGAAAGTAAGCGGCGCACAGGTATTGGTTCCGCAAGCAGAAGAAGATATTACCGGGATCAAATGGGTGAAGGGGGATGAACTGGAAGATTGTTTGAAGGACAGTTATCCGAATGTGGTGGAGGTTGTTAGAAAAGCGGGGCTTTGAGTTTAGAGTTTAGAATAAAACTTTATCGCTTTTTTAATATTGCTACCGTAAGCCGGCTGATGCAGACCAGCTTTTCTGCCTCATCATAAATTTTGATCTCCCATACATGGGAGGACGCTCCCAGGTGAATGGGGTGCGTTACACCGGTCACATATCCGCTTCGTACGCCGCGGATATGGTTGGCATTGATCTCCTGTCCTACACAGATAAAATGCTCCGTATCGATCACCAAGGCAGAAGCTACACTGCCCAATGTTTCAGCCAAAGCCACAGAAGCGCCACCGTGTAACAATCCGTAGGGTTGTTTGGTTCTTTCATCAACAGGCATGGTGGCTTTGAGATAATTTTCGCCGAGTTCGGAAAAGCGGATCCCGATATGGTCGCCCATTGTATTCTTTCCCAGTCCTTCAAAATCTCTGAGGGCCAGATCTTTTTTATGCCAGATCACCATGGATTATTTTGCTTTTAGGGAACGGTTTACTTCATCCGGCAAAAATGGGGAAGCGTCTCCCCCGTTACGGATGATATCGCGGACGATGGTGGAAGCCACCGAAGTATATTTCGGTTCGCCGGTGAGGAAGATGGTTTCAATATTCTTATCGAGTGTACGGTTGGCATCGGCGATCGTTTTCTCGTATTCAAAATCGCTTACATAGCGTATACCACGCAGAATAAAAGTGGCACCGATCTCTTTACAATAATTAACCGTAAGCCCGTCGTATACAACACTTACCACTTTGGGTTCCAGTTTATAGATCTCCTGAAACCATTCCATTCTTTGCTCGGCACTGAACATCGGGTTCTTGGCAGAATTGATACCGATACCTACATAGATCTTATCAAATAAAGGAATGGCGCGGTTGATGATATCAACATGGCCGAGTGTAACAGGATCAAAAGTACCGGGGAAAAGACAGACTCTTTGCATAGCAGAATTTCAGGAAAGTTCTAAGTTATAAGTTTTAAGTACTAAGTGTGAACTTAAAGAGGATTATTCATTCATTTCATTGGATTTACTTACACCTTATAACTTACCACTTACTACCCGTTAGTTTTCCCGGTTGGCCAATAAATACAGGACCGCCATCCTAACGGCGACACCGTTCTCTACCTGGTTAAGAATTATGGAATAGGGCCCGTCGGCTACATCACTATCCAGTTCTACGCCACGATTGATGGGCCCCGGATGCATGATCACGATCTCTTTGCCCAGGCTTTCGAGCAGTTTTCGTTTGATACCGTAAGCCAGGTTGTATTCACGCAGGGATGAGAATAAGGGTTGGTTCTGGCGTTCGAGCTGGATCCGCAGCACATTGGCCACATCGCACCATTGAAGCGCCTTCTTGAGGTTATATTCCACACGCACACCCAGTGCTTCGGCAATGTATTTAGGAATCAGGGTTGGCGGGCCGGCCACGACCACTTCGGCACCCATCTTACGCAGCAGGTACATATTGCTTAAAGCCACACGTGAATGCATGATATCGCCGATAATGGCCACTTTAAGTCCTTCGAGCTTACCCAGTTTCTCGCGCATGGAAAATGCATCCAGTAAAGCCTGTGTAGGATGTTCATTAATCCCGTCGCCGGCATTCACAATCGCTGCGGGAATATGTTTCGCCAGGAAATGCGGGGCACCGGAAGCACTGTGACGCATGACCACCATATCCACTTTCATGCTCAGGATATTGTTGACCGTATCCAGCAGGGTCTCTCCTTTGGCGGAAGAAGAACTGCTTAAGGCAAAATTGAGCACATCGGCCGAAAGCCTTCTTTCAGCCAGTTCAAAAGACATACGGGTACGCGTTGAATTCTCGTAAAACAGGTTTACGATCGTGATGTCGCGCAGCGAGGGTACTTTCTTAACGGGCCTTTGTAAAACTTCTTTGAATTGCTCGGCGGTGGAGAGAATTAACTGAATATCTTCTCTGTTGAGATCCTTGATACCAAGAAGATGTTTGGTAGATAGTTTCATTAAAAATCAAAGATAAAAGATTTCAGCTATCCAAAAGTATTACTTGTTCATTTCCGTCCCTTTCTTTCCAATTCACAATAACTTTTTGGGAAATGATGGTATCTATTGTTTTACCTGTATAATCGGGTTGAATGGGTAATTCGCGGTTGAATCGACGGTCAACCAGTACACAAAGTGTCACTTTTGAAGGTCTTCCAAAAGCCAGTAAAGCGTCCAAAGCCGCACGGATAGTACGTCCTGTGTAGAGCACATCATCGATCAGCACCACTTTCCTGTTCTCCAGATTAAAGGGAATATCGGTGGCATTGGCAATATGGAGGCTTTTGCGGATATCATCGCGGTAGAAAGTGATATCCAGCTTGCCATACTGGATCAGCGAAGGATCTACGATCTTTTGTAATTCCTGTACAATACGGTCGCTGAGCCAGATCCCCCTTGGCTGCAGGCCAATGAGCACAGTATTTTCGAGTGAAAGGTTATTTTCCAGGATCTGGTGTGCCAGCCTTTTTACGGTGAGTGCCAGTTGCTGTTCGGATAGTATCGTCTTCAAAACCGAATTTTTAATAAAAATAAATGCTTTCGGCCATACTCAACATGAATAATTAAGCGGGTTCTGGTTTAATTTGCCCGTTCAATGCTCAGGCTTCAGAATATATCACTGGTTCAGTTCCGCAATTATGTGCAGCAAAGTTTTGCTTTTACAGAAAGGGTTGTGGGTATTTGCGGGGCAAATGGCACCGGTAAGACCAACCTGCTGGATGCTATCTATTACCTGAGTTTTTCCAGAAGTTATTTTGCCCGCCCCGACAGCCAGAATGTACACCATGGCTTACAAGGGATGCGCATTGAAGGGAACTATGAACTGGAAAATGAGCCGCATAATCTCGTTTGCATACTTCGGGAGAACAACCGTAAGGAACTGGTGCTGAATGAAGAAGTGTACAAGAAATTCTCTGACCATATCGGCAGGTTTCCCTGTGTAATGATCGCCCCGGATGATATTGTACTGATCGCCGGGGGAAGTGAGGAAAGAAGAAAATTCATTGACACCTTATTATCACAGATCAATAAGGAATACCTGTCCAGGTTAATTGATTACAATAAATTATTACAACAGCGCAACAGCCTGTTGAAAAGAGCTACTGAGACCGGTTCGATGGATGATGCATTACTTGGAATCTTGAATGATCAATTAAGCAGTTCCGGCAATTATATTTTCAGAGAGCGTAAAGCTTTCTTAAAAGATTTTCTGGCACTAAGCGGTTCCATCTATCAACGCATTGCCGGTAAAGATGATGGGCTTTCCATGCAGTATGCCAGTCAGCTATTAACGGATGATTTTGAAGCTTTGCTAAAAGCCACCCAACAAAAAGACCTGGCTGTACAAAGAACCACCGCCGGTATCCACAGAGATGATCTTGTTTTTTATATGGATCAGTCGCAGTTTAAAACAGAAGCTTCACAGGGACAAAGAAAAAGCCTGCTCTTCGCTTTAAAACTTGCCGAATGGCAAACCCTGAAAGAAAAAAAAGGCTTCACCCCTATTTTATTGCTGGATGATGTGTTTGAAAAACTGGATGAACAACGGATGTTTCAATTATTACATTGGGTTTGTACGGAAAGTGATGGACAGGTGTTTATTACAGACACACATTCGGAGCGGTTGCAAAAGCAGCTTTCGGATATCGATGTTAAGTATCATTTAATAGAACTTTCATAATTAGTAATTAGAAATTAGTAGTTAGTAATTGATGTAATATGATTACGCCGATTAATTACTAATTACTAACTACTAATTACTAATTTTACCCCCATGTCTGAAAAACACATCGGCGACGCAATCAAAGGGTTTCTGAACAAAAGCCATCTCCGTAACGGGATCCGTGCCGTGCAGATTGAAGAGATCTGGGAAAAACTGATGGGTAAGACGATTGCCAAATACACCGATAAGATCCAGATCATTAACCAGAAATTATTTATCCATACCGCTGTGGGGCCGCTTAAGAATGAATTGATGTTTCAGAAACCACAGATCATTGACAGGGTGAATGAGGCGTTTGGGGAGAAGGTGATCAATGAAGTAATTATTCAGTGAATGGATAAAGTTGTTGATGGGGTTAAAATCGTTAAAATGGTTAAAATCGTTAAAAGTCTGAATCAGAATAACCCCGTTTAACCACTTTAACTAATTTAACTACTTTAACCATTTTACCTACCTGATCTTCACCCTCGGATCCCCAATACCATACAACACATCTGCCAAAAGGTTTACCACAATAAAGAAAGTAGCCGTAATCAACACACTGCCCATTA
>CBHRAM010000273.1:0-5211 GCA_966076165.1 uncultured Chitinophagaceae bacterium | reverse complement strand
AGCATCCGTTAACGGATATTGGGTTGGCGAAGTTTCTGGAAGATGCGAAAAAAATGTAATTGCTAAGTACGAAGTTAGAAATACGAAGTACGAAAATATCATAAAGAAAGCCTGCAAATATTTGCAGGCTTTCTTTTTATAAAACTATGAGTTGTTGATTCTTTTCAGGGCCTCTCTTTCACTTAATGGGGCCAGTTTATTTTGTTTTACAAATGCCTTCACCCATATGGGATCGGTTTTGGAATATTCGCGCAGCGCCCAGCCAATGGCTTTCTGGATAAAGAACTCTTTGGAATGTTTGCAGTGTAAAATATACTTTGATAAAAGCACCGTATCCGTTTCTTTTTTATACGCTTTCTGAAACATGATACTGCTTCGTTGTAACCAGATATTTTTTGACTGATTCCATTTTGAAGTGATGGGTTCTATCTGTTCAGGAAATAATTTGAAATAGTGGCCAAGCCAATCGCTGGCAATATGATCAACACTGTCCCACCAGCTTTTATGCAGTAAACAATATTCCATCATTTTTACCGAAGAGGGCTTCCATAATTTCTTATGAAAGGCAAATAGTTCTATGCCAAAATACTGAAACTCACGTTGCTCAATGCCGAAGCTTTCTTTAACGATCGTTTCCAGCTCTTTCAGGTTTGTAACAGGGTATTGTCGGTAATGTTCCTTGCATAATCTTCTTCTTTCCGGTGTTTGCAGGCCAAAGAAGGGGAATTGATTAAGCATATACGCTTCCATCCATTTTGCTTTTTCTGCATTGGCATGCAGCGAAAGTTTTTTTGCAAAAGGGATGAGATAAGTATGCATAGCTGTATTCACTGTTTTACAGATCAATCACTTTTCGCTCTTTACTGCTTTTAAATGCCGCATCAATGATCTGCATGACATGAATACCATCTGTAGCACTCACCTGTATAGGCTCGTTATTTCTGATGGATTGGAAGATCCCATCGTAATAGTCATAGTAATTACCTTTTAAGGTCGGAATCCTTTCCCTGATCACTTTACCGTCTTTCTCTGTATGCAGTAAACCCTGCTCAGATTCAGGCTCTGTACACCAGTCTGTCAGATTCGGTTTTTCTCCGGCCAGTAACTTTACTTCCTGCAGATCGCCGCGGCTTTTGAGGAAAGAGCCCTTTCTTCCATGGATCACATAAGAGGGAAACGGTTCTCTTACCTGGTACCCGGCTTTTAACCGTACACGGATCACCGGGTAATATAAGAGGATCTCAAAATAATCATCCACTTTGGAACCGGGTCTTGTGATGCGGATATCCGCAAACACTGCATCGGGTTTTCCAAACAGGGTCAACGACTGGTCGATCAGATGCGGGCTCAGGTCGTTTAAAATACCGGCACCGGGTGCGGGCGTTTCTTTATGGGCTTTCGGGCTCAGTTCATCCTTAAACCTGTCGAAATGGATCTCTGCTTCCATGATCTCACCCAGCCATCCTTCTTCAACTACTTTTCTTACGGTTTTGAAATCACTGTCCCAACGCCTGTTCTGAAATACGGAGATCTTCAAACCTTTTTTCTCGGCCAGTTCTTTTAATTCAATGGCTTCTGCAACTGTGGTAGTGAAGGCTTTTTCCACCACACAGTGTTTACCGGCTTCCAAAGATCTTTTTGCAAAATCAAAATGTGTTCCGGTAGGGGTATTCACCACTACCAGTTCTATGGTATCATCCGCCAGCAATTCTTCCAATGAACGGAATATTTTGATGCCGGGATAGATGGCAGGCGATTCGGATTTTGTTCTTTCCCACATACCATATAATTCAAAGCCTTCGTGCAGATGAATAAAGGGGGCATGGAATACTTTGCCAGACATGCCAAAGGAAAGGATAGCGGTTCTGATTGGGGTCATTTGATTAGCGGATTGTGGATTACGGATTAACGGATTAGATTGCTTAAAATTAAAAAACCTGCTTCATACCGGAGCAGGTTTTTTAATTATGTTCGAACTGAGTTTATTTAGGTTCGTTTTGCTTTTCGCGTTCTTTCATTTTGTCTAAATAGCTAATGCCTTCTGTGATCCATTTTTCTGCGGGTTTGCCGAGCAGATAATGATCAAACCATTCTCTTTGCCGTTTCTGGTAATCGATCTGGTTTTCTTTTTTGGCGAGGCCATGGTTCTCATCTGCATATACCAGCATTACATGCGGTTTCTCCATTCTGCGCATAGTACCATACATTTCAATACCCTGGTGCCAGTCTACTGCGCCGTCTTTATCACCAAACGCAACTAACAAAGGTGCTTTTATCTTGGTGGCATTGAACATAGGAGAGTTGCGGATATGTGCATCGGTTCTTTCAAACCATGGGCCGTCAAATCTGCCCTGACTGGTTTCAAAGATCTTCTGGTCAGGTGTTCCGGTGTTCCAGTAAATGGACAATGACATACTGATCATATCCGTTAAAGGGGCACCGGCAGAAGCGGCTTTGAAAATATCAGTTTGTGTAATGATAAAGGAAGTCTGGTAAGCTCCCCAGCTATGTCCCATCAAGCCTACTTTGTCTTTATCGATCATGCCTGTTTTCAATACTTCTTTTACGGCAGGTACTACGCAGTTAACGGCACTCATACCGGGTTCATTGGTTTCATACACGATATCGGGCCTGAAAACAAAATAACCGTTGGTAGTAAAATTGGTGGTGTTATAGGCACTTCGTACAGAAGGTGTGGTATAGCTATGCACGGTATTGGATAAGAGCTCATAGATATACACGATCATCGGGTATTGCTTACCTGCTTCGTAATTGGCAGGGTAGAAGAGTGCTCCCTGCATTTTCTTGCCATTCTTATTGGTATAACTGATCAACTGGCTCTTGCCCCAGTAATAATTCTGTTGCTGCGCATTGGTACCGGTGATCTTTTTATCATTGCTGAAATTGTCCCCGGCATACAACTCAGGCGAAACATGGTAATCCTGTTTTACATAGCTGAATGTATTGGCATCTTTTGCTTTTGCCAGGCGGCTGATCGAAAGGTCCTCGAATATCAACTGATCAACTTTCCCATTCTCGAGTTTATAGTAACCAAACTTCTTGGTCTTATCGCCATAGGCTGATAAATAGATCGGTTTGCTGTCATCAATGAACGGATCTTCAAAGTCAAGACGCGTTACACGGAACATGATCTCTTCTTTTTCACCGGCAGTGATCTTTTTGCTGCCATTACCATCCGGGTTAATGGACCATACATTGTATTCATCATATACGAGCATCTCTTTATCACCCTTGGTCCATCCGCCAAAACCCACCGGAGGTTTGCTGGCTGTATGGTCATCTCGGGTATCCCAGAAATCTGTTTTTATATTTTGAGTTACATTGGTTGTTTTGCCGCTTGCTATATGATAGGTCCACCAATGTTTTTCTTTGAAATAATACAGGTATTTGCCATCCGGAGAAGATCTGGGTCCTGTATAAAATCCTGCCAATGATTTTTCGGCCAGTAATTTTTCTTCACCTGTTTTTGTATTCACCAGCATGAAATCTGCGAAGTCTTCTTTAAAAGCAGGTTTGTATTTTTTATTGGTAGAGGTAATGGCATATTTCTGATCGCCGGTTAACAAAGCATCCGGTGTATTTTCTTTAGCTAACTGATAAAACTGTTTACTCTCAAAATTCCATACAGATGCATAATTGGCGTCTTTGTCCTGTGTAAAAGTGAGTTTCTGTCTTGGCTGGATTTCAGGGTCTTTCCAATGCCAGATATCCACTGCGGGTAATTTCTCATCCGGATTGGGTTTCTTAACCATTGCCTCTTTGGCTGTTGAATCTGGCTTGGTCCTGGAAGAATCGGTTGCTTTTTTATCTTCTTTCTTTGGCTTAGCGGTCCATGGCTTGATGCCAAAGAATACGGCCTGCATATCATCACTCAGTTTTGTTCCGGATCCGTTGAACACACGCATGTTCTTCGGGAACCCGGTAACAGCTAATGGATCAAAGATATTCAGTGAAGGCGTTTTGTCTACATTGATATAACTGTATACCACGGCATTCTCTTCTTCAAAACCTTCTTTCTTAAATGATTTAAAAAAGGAAAGCCCATCACCTTCTTTTTGCCATACCAGTTTAGAAAACTTTAAGGTATCGCTGGCGATGATCTTAATGGAATACGTATTCAGGTTAAAGAGTTCAGCCGAATTACCCGCGGTATTGGCCGACTCAACCAGGTATGCGAGCAGATTGCTTCGCTTATTGAACGCATATTCTGTTACATTACCGATCGTATGCGTGGTATTGTCGCTCATGTTCTTCAACAGTAATACAGAGCCCTTGTCTTTATTCTCTTTGGGCGGTGCGAGATAAACAGCCAGGAATTTCCCATCACGGGAGAAACCAAAACGGGATACGTTCTGTACAATTTCTTTCTTACCCGTTCCCAGGTTCAGGATCCCCATCTTGTATTCAATGGGTTTGCCCTGGTCTCTCAGTTTTTCTGCTTCTTTAAAAGGAAGGCCGATGCGATAGGCGAGCCATTGATTGTCTTTGGAAAATTCAGGTGTGGAAGCAAATTCCAGTTTGTACACTTTTCCACTATTGCGGTTTACCACATATAAACTGTCATTATCTTCCTGTACTACGATCTGGTAGCTGATCCATTGCCCGTTGGGCGATAGTTCGCTGGCGCCGATATTTTGCCATTTGCCATAATCATCTGAAGTAAGGTTTTTCTTTTGCTGTGCAAACAGGGTGGTGCTACCCAATAGTAATAACAGCAGTAAGTGAAAGATTTGTTTTTTCATTACAGTTAGTTTGAAACAAGTTAAGCAAAAACAAAGAGTTGTGTAAATAAGCTGGTCAATGATGTTAATATGATTGATTAACAGTGGATTATGAATAATTTGGGTACTTGTGCACATTCATCCACTCCCTTCATCCAGCTATTGCATTTTCCAAATCAGGTTTCTATTTTGTTGTGTCATATTTATTTACCCTCATAAAACGATTGCTATGAACACACAAAAATTTCTTGTCTCCGGTATTGTCGGAGGAATTGTTTCTTTTTTTGCCGGTTACCTCATTTATGGCTTATTGCTGATGGATTTCTTTGCCAAAAATGGCGGGTCAGGCTCAGCCCGTCCTCACCCGGCATCATGATGTCGCATATCGCCAGATCAAACGGCGCAGACGCTGCCGCCCGGCGCGCCTCCGCGGCGCTGGCGGCGCAGGTCACGGCAAAGCCCTGCCCGG
>CBHRAM010000272.1:0-5256 GCA_966076165.1 uncultured Chitinophagaceae bacterium | reverse complement strand
TGAGCTGAGCCCGGTTGTTTCAAACCAACTGGGCAGTATATGCACTTTCGCTTTGTTATAATAGCCTGATAATTCTTTTTGTGATACTCGATCTATGAACCGGATATTCTGATCGGCGATCTGTCTGCATGCCTGATCATATTCCAATTGATTGGGAGCCGGCGATCCAATAAGTAATAGGGTATATTTTGTGCCGTTCAGGGCTTTGATCAGGTTCCACTGGTTTTTAATCCCTTCTATTCTTGCGGCACAGATCACCAGTAAAGGGTCTTTCTCAATCGTTAGATCGGGCAGAAATAAATGATCATCAATTCCGTTCGGAATGATCCGATAGGGAGTTGATGTTTTATACCTTGCCACAATGCGTTCATACTCCAATAATGAGTTTGGCAAAAGCAAGGCAGCATGATCCAATACATAACGAATGCTTCTGTACTGCCCCTTCCAGCTATAGGATTTACTCATTAGCCTGTCTTTTCCCAGGATCCATCTTGCCATCGTTTTTACATATTCAATGGTATCTGCAGATAAAAAACGGAACAGGCTTCCCGCTATCCCTTTCCGATGGTATTTATCATATTGGCTGTAATCGATCAGGATCGTAGACACCACATAAGGCTTACCTGAGCGTTTGATATGAAACAGCATATCTGCCGGGCGGATAATATTAAAAAAATGCAGGAGATCATATCGCGCATAATCAATGGTATCATCTGTTAACCATATATCTGCTTCTACACCTATACCGGAAAGATGCCTGGCTGTTTCCAATATCTGCACAGTATCCCCTCCCCTGATGGAGTACAGTGTTGACCTGGCTATCATGGCTACTTTTATCATTAGAGTTTATTGGGACTTTGTTGATGCAGCCATTGAATAATTGATCTAGGAAAAAAAGACAATAACCACAACGCATAACTATCCGGCCGCAATGGATTGGCCCGTATTGCTTTTGCTGCAAATTCCCTGGCGCTGGAGGGCTGGTAATTATCTGTCAGGAATTTCTTGGTACACAAAGCATAGTAAGCCCCTTCTTTGATCCTTTTTGTATTCTGTTTCCGGATAATGGAAAGGATCTCTGCCCCTTCTTCTTCTGTGATCACACCCCGTTTGATCGCATTTCGTTTTAATTCACGAAAACGCTGCCCCCGCCATTTTTCATCTATGGTAACCGATGCAGGATTGAATCGGATCCTGATCAGGGTTTCAGGAAGATTATACAATTTGCCGGACCGGGCCAGCTGCGTCCATAAAAGATAATCTTCAAAATTGTGTGCCCATGGAGAATACCCACCCGCTTCCAGCACCTTATCTTTTCGATACATGACACTGGAATGTATAAAGGGGCAATAGAAATATAACTTATGCAGCAAATCTTCATGTTCATGCCCGATGCAGGAGAAGCGAAACAGAAATTCTCCATTCTCTAACATATATTCTGCATCGCTGCCTACGATCACATAAGCAGGGTTCATCTCAAGAAAAAGGAATTGTTTCTGGAGGCGGTCATGAAAACAGATATCATCGGCATCAAAACGCGCTATGTATTGTCCCTTTGCTGCTGCCAACCCTGTATTCAACGCTTTTGACACACCGCCATGCTCCTGTTCCAGCAAAACAATACGTTCATCCGTAAAAGAATGCACTATATCGGTTGTATGATCGGTGGATCCGTCGTTTACGATCAATAATTCGAAATCAGTAAAACTTTGTTCCAGCACAGAGCGGATGGCATCACCGATATATTTTTCGGCGTTGTAAGCGGGCATTAACACAGTTATTTTTATTTCGCTCATGATCTGACTGTGTTGGTTTCGGTTATTTCGCGGCGGTTCAATAGGATCAGGAGTTCGAACATGATGACAACTGACAGTTGTTCAAACCAATATTCTGTCAGAAACGCTCCCAGCATAATGAACAATACCGGTAAACCAAAGGTTAGTTTCCTGAACCCTCTGGCAAAATAAAGCAGGTAAAACAAAACAAACAGGGCAACCCCGATCATGCCGTATTCACCCAATAATTGGGAATAAAAAGAGTTGGGCGAATTGGCAATGGAATGATAGCCGGAATCCTTTCCAAAAAAACTGAGGTATACGGATAGATGGTTCTTTCTGAAATCATCCCCTACATAAGTATATTTAGCAGGGTACCCACCCGCAATCTTTAAACCCGTTGCCCTGAAAGCCAGTTTTGATGAAAAATTGCCTATGCCATTTCCACTGACCAGTTTTGCCGGATGTGTTTTCATAAAAGCAACCAATTGCCTGAATGCCGTCAGCTTACCGGGAGGTTGATTGATCCGTGATCCCGTATCGGGTGTGAAAGCATCTTTCCCTGTTTCGATCTCATGCAGGTAAGCGAGCGCCTGCAACCTTGCTTCAGAGGAATCCTGGCGATGCTGGTATTCGGGTGCATGAATATTTACTTTCGGTATGATGGGGTGAAACACAACAGCAGTATCCCTGCTATTCGCGGATTGTAATAAGCCCATAGCATTTCTTACACCGGCCATACTGTCGAGGTATGTTTTTGCATGCTTGATCTTTCTCTCTTCAAAACTCAGTACACTATCCGGCCTTTCCGTAATAGGAATCTCCTTTAGAAGGGGCTTCTTGCCTATTTTCTCCCTGCCAAATGTGTGTTCCATCATATAGATGGCATATTTATTATTCTGAGGCGATACATTGGCCATGAATACAACCAGCATCATTACCATCACCACGATCATGCTTTTCTGGTTACGGTCGGAACGATAGATAAAAAATCCGATCAGGCAGGTGATCATTAACAGATTGGTAAAATTACTGCAGGTAAGTAATAAGACACTCATACAGAGCAATGCCATTCCCATCTGCTTCCGTGAAAGAAAATAAGTGACCCCAAATGCATTCAACAGTGCATTGGTGGTGGAGGTATCAAAACTGATCCCCCGGATATAATCGCCGGTGCCGATAAAATATTTCTGATAAAGCCCCTGGTACCTATAAGGGTTCCATTCTTTTATTTCCAGCATAATGGAAAACAGGTTTCCATAAGAAGCTATTACATTCAATAAGAAGAAAACAAATAAGGTAAAATGAATTTTCTCCAGGGAATTTTCTCTTACCGACAATGCCACCTGGTGCAATGCCAATATACACATGGCCCAGAATACAATACCCACAACCAGTAAAATCAGGTAATTAGGTTCCCGATATAAAGAAAGTATCACCGTATTTACCACAGCAATACAGATCATTCCGGGATAGAACCATGGCAGGCCTTCCGGCTTTGCAGAAAACCGGAAAGAAAAATTCATCCTTCGTATATACATGAACACCAGCCCTACAACTTTTATCGCCAGTTTTACATTCAGGAACAGCAACAGAAAAATGAGCAGGTTCCAATCAACCTTCTCTGTATACTTCCTGAAAGCTATTTTGTATTCTTCAAGCTGCATGGGTCTGGTTTATGGGATAACCGGGTTTTATTATTTTTTTGATCATCAGCCAATCAGTAGATAATAACTGTCGGGTAAGGATCAAAAGAAAAAGATAGATACCTGCAGCAGTTAACAATTGCCATATAAAGAAACTGAACAGGTATTGCGCACCCAACCCTGCTATTAAGGCGATACTGATAACCGGGAAAAGATGAAATGCCCCTTTTCGTATTTCTTTCGAGGGCACTTGCCGGAAATAGAGAACGGTTTGCACACATAAAGCCAATACAAAACCCAATGCTGCACCGGTAGCTCCGTAATAAGGGATCAGTAATATATCAGCGGCCATATTGCTTAAAAAAGTAGCCAGGAAAATGAGCAGCAATACTTTCATTTTCTCCTGCGAAAAAAGAATGCTCCAGAAAATATGATTGATATACACCAGGGGCATTGCAAACGACATCACAAAAATGATCTGAAGGGTGGATACCCCATATTTATTATCCGTAAGCGGGTCAATAATATCTTTCCAGCAAATATTTACGGCCATGGCTACGAACACGGCTACAATAATTTCCAGCCTGACTAATATTTTCAGGTAGTCCATTTTTATGGCACTGTCTTTTTGAGAAATATTGGCAAAGAGTTTGGCGATCTTGGGAAAGATCACAGGCGCAATGATCAGCAAGGGTAATGTGGCCAGTTCAAACAGCTTATTGGTAAAACTATATTCAGCTACTACGATCGCCGTAGAAAGGAACCCAAGCAGTATCCAGTCCATCCGCTGCACGGCCGTATTAAAAACTGTGATCCCCAATTGCGGCAAAGCTTCTTTCAGAAAACAGAGATATCGTTTCCAGTCATACCCAGGCACCATGGGCAGACGCAACTGAACCCTGTATATGATCACACACGCGATCAGCTCTGCGGCAGATGCCAGTATATACACTTCCACAATTAGAGCAAGAGATACCTGTTGCATCAGGGCCAGTATCAATAATAAGCCCGCTTTACAGATATTGGCACAGGACGACATAATAAACAGTGCCCTGAACTTCTCCAAACCATTAACGATCTGCCGAAAGGGTATGGCCAGAAAGGAAAGGCATTGACTGATCGCCAATAACAGGAACAGATGGCCATCCTCCCGTAAAGAAGGAATTTTTGATTCAATAAGCCAGGTAAGCCCGAGAAAGCCTATGCCTGTTACCATAACATGTACCAGGTAGGATTGCAATAACAATCCCAGGTCAGCACCTGTGGCGGCTTTGCGTACGGCAACATGCTCTAACCCAAACCCTAAAATGGAAAAAACAACCATTAAAACAGCCAATGCCCAGTTAATATGCCCCAAAGCAGCTTTATCGAGGTATCGGGAGATGATAAAGAAAACGATGATGCCGGACAACTGGTTAAGGATAGCCTGGGCTGTACTGACGGAAATATCAGAAAGAAGTTGGTTCTTTTTCATTACAAATACAGCCTGTTTTGTTGGGTTAACGGGATTCCAGCAAGATCTACTGTTTTATATCCATTCCCCAATACGGAGTAGCCATAGGCCGCGTTGCCTGATAATCAAAAAGATATCACCAAAAAAGAGACGGGTACTGTATAAAATCAGTGCCCCAATTGATCTTATGGAAGAAGGAGATAAAACTAAAATAGCCCGCTGGCGGGCTATTTTAGTTTTATGGATCCGGATCCGATATTAGATATTTCCTTTATTCATTTCTTTTGCAGCATAATCACAAGCCCTTGCCGTAAGCGCCATGTACGTAATGGAGGGATTAAGACAGGAACTGGAAGTCATGCACGAGCCATCTGTAACAAAT
>CBHRAM010000271.1:0-5259 GCA_966076165.1 uncultured Chitinophagaceae bacterium | reverse complement strand
TGATGTAACAGGCTTTGGCCTGATCATTCCCGTAATGCCCAAACTGATCGAACAGTTATTGGGTATATCGGATATCAGCATCGCTTCCAAATATGGTGGCTGGCTCACTTTTGCTTATGCGTTTATGCAATTTATTTTCGCACCCGTGCTTGGTAACCTGAGCGATAAATATGGCAGGCGCCCCGTGTTATTATTTTCTTTATTCGGATTCGGGATCGATTATTTATTTCTTTCCTTCGCCCCATCTATCTGGTGGCTCTTTGTAGGAAGATTGATCGCGGGTGTTACAGGAGCCAGCTTCACTACGGCTTCTGCATACATTGCAGATATCAGTACCCCTGAAAACCGGGCACAGAATTTTGGAATGATCGGTGCGGCATTTGGACTGGGCTTTATCATAGGCCCTTTGATTGGAGGCCTACTGGGCGAATTTGGTCCACGTGTTCCTTTCTATGTGGCTGCTGCATTGGCTTTAACCAACTGGCTGTATGGTTATTTTGTATTACCCGAATCTTTGGATAAAGAACACCGTCGCGAATTTGAATGGAAGCGTGCCAATCCCCTGGGCTCTTTATTACAATTGAAAAAATATCCGGCAGTAGGTGGCCTGGTGGTTTCACTGGTATTGGTCTATCTCGCTGCCCATGCGGTTCAGAGCAACTGGAGTTTTTTTAATATTGAAAAATTCAAATGGAGCCCGAAAATGATCGGGATCTCTTTAGGAGTGGTAGGATTATTGGTGGGGGCTGTACAGGGAGGATTGGTACGTGTGATCAACCCAAAGATCGGCAATGAAAAAAGTGTGTATGTAGGATTGGGTTTATATGCATTCGGATTATTACTCTTTGCATTCGCTTCCCAGAGCTGGATGATGTTTGTATTCTTGATTCCGTATTGTTTGGGCGGGATCTGCGGCCCGGCTTTGCAATCCATTATCTCCGGCCATGTGCCGCCAAACGAACAGGGCGAACTGCAGGGGGCACTTACCAGCCTGATGAGTGCTACTTCCATTATCGGCCCACCCATGATGACCAACCTGTTTGCTTATTTTACAGCACCGGGAGCACCCGTTTATTTTCCGGGTGTGGCTTTCTTACTCGGTTCAATATTTATGATCGCCAGTGCAGTATGGGCCTATTTTGCTTTACGCGGTGAAAAACATCCGAAACCCTCTTCTATGTAAATTTCATAGGGGGCATTTCACATAGATATGTGATTGCCGGGCAATACACAGGCAGTTAGTTTTGACAGAATACGAAAATGCATGTCTTCAAAAATCACCTGGAAATACCTGCTGGCTTTTATTGCCCTTAATATGTTACTGGGCGAGCTGCATGAGCAGGCCCATATTCAAACAGGGTTTGCGATCTGTGGTTGTTACGGAGAGCGTGATTTTAATGTTTGGGAAACCTGTGCCAACTGTCTGAATCCAGGATTGAGTTATCTGGCAACGGTATCCGGTCCTGTTTTTTCTTATATCGTTTACTGGTTTTGTACCCTTGTATTATTACAAAGCAGCGATGCAAAAAAGATCAATTTCGGGATCGCACTTTTATTTGCCACACTTCCTTTTGCAAGAATCTTTACCGCCTGTATGGGTGGGGGAGATGAAAAAACTGTATTGATCCATTTACTGCAAGGGTATCTTTCCTTGCCGGTAATCAAACTGATCGCTGCGGGATTTGTGATCTTATTTTGTCTTCCTCCTATTATGATTGCCGTAAAACTCCTGCCTAAGAAAAACAAGTGGTGGTATATTCTCGGGTTTAATATCGGCCCCTTGATTTTTGGAGTGATATGGCAGCGTTTTTTTCTGAATAAGCTGCTCGTGAATCCTGTATGGGCCAATACCTATATTGCCGGAACGCCGGTAATGATAGTCGTACATTCTGCATTTATGTTGGTGCTGTTGATCGTTTTCAGGAAAGCATTAACAGCAGATAAGCTTTTGCAAACAGGTTAAGAAAGCATGAATAACCCCGCAAGGCTAAGCAGATAAACAACCAACACTACAATCGAATCAATCCCCATATAGAGAAATTGTTTTCTCGGCCGTATGATCATTCCCACCATATAAATACCTGTGAGCAGGATACCGATACAGGTCAAATACATATCGGATGGTTTCAAAGAAGGAAGGATCGCTTCTCCGCTGATCAACGAAGCAACAATGAATAAGACCGGTAAAAAAGCATTGCCGCCAAATATATCACTCACGGCCATCTGGTAATCTTTCATCCTCGCAGATTCAATACCCGTAGAGATCTCAGGTAATGCAGTAGCTAAGGCAAGAAAAGTTGCCCCGAATAAAATTCCACCCATATGAAAACGTTCTGCCAGTAATTGACCGGTTTCTTCCAGCGACCAGCCGGCGATTAATGTGATGAGGGCACAGATACCGAACACTAATAAAGCCGGTTTGATAGCTGTGTACCCGCTTGATTTTTTACCTGTTTCATTTTTGGGCAAAGGATCATCTGCCGGATCATGGGTGTAAACATGTTTACGTGGATGTGGATTGGTGCTCGGCGTTTGCCGGGAGATCAGGTAAATACTGCCCAGCCATACCGCAACGATCATCCATTCAAAAGGGGTGGTGCGGAAAAAGATCAGGTCTGTTGAAAACTGTTTTCCTATCAATACCAGCGTCAGGATAAAAATAAGTGACACACCTTCCAGCAATAAGATCAGTGATGTACTCTTCAGGCTGAGCGGACCCAGTTTGCCTACACCGAAAATATCTATCAATACCAATACCACCGTTTGTATGGCAATACCCCCAAGGATATTACTGATGGCCATATCCATATTGTGGTGATACGCAGCCACAACCGTAATGGCGATCTCGGGCAGATTGGTTACGATGGCAAGAAACACCATTCCCCCAAATGCTTCCCCCAGTTTAAAATGCGAGGCGATAAAATCGGTGGCCCTGGTAATTTTTACACCAGCCACCCAGATCGCTGCAGAAGCGATCACGAACAGCCCAATTAAAAGAAAAGTGGAAAAACCGGCAAACAGCATAATATCCTATTGTCTTGTCTAAAGTTAGACAAACAATGTGGCATTGTGATAATTGATCAGTCAGCTTTGTTTTTTCTATAGTAGTTATACCGGATGATGCCGGCTGCAATCAATAACAAAAGACAAAACTCGGAAAAGAATTTTTCTGCATCCAGCCAATCTGTGGGCCTGTCCTTCAATTCCGGATCCATCAGTAAACCATGAAACAGAAAAAGCAATGCAGTTGCATATGAGATAAGGTGAACATTTTTCCAGAAACGGAACCCCATTTTCTGTTTGATGATTTTTTGGGTGGTGATGATCACGATCAGTAATGCCAGTAAACTCAGGCTTCCCAATAAAACAATTGTGGGTTGTTTTGGTGCATGCAGGGGTAATATGATATCGGTGATCGTGAACCGGCTGTTGGTATCCAGTATCAGAAATAAGGGATGTAGCAATACAAACAGTAAAGCCACATAAGCTGTCCAGTTATGCAGGTCATCAATACTGAGTTGCTTAACTGCTTCAGGGAGTTTTTTCCAGTACACGGATCTTTTATACCCTGTACTCAACATCATCCCCAATAAAAAATTAAACGTGAGGAGCCCCGTTGCCGTTAGCCCCATGCCTGCGGAAATATCCAGATAAGAAATACCAAACATGCTTTTATTTTTAGGTTCTATTTTGCATTTGAAGTAAACCAACCCGCACGGATCCTTTTCATCTCTTCTGTAACGGTTCTGCCCATTCTTTCAAATGATACCAATACCAGGCCGGGCTGTTCTTTTAGTACAACCCTGGTTTGCCGGATCCGGTTCCTGTGTTTATACGTAACCATCATTTCCTCTCCCGGTTGTTTACTCAGCAGAAAACTGTTGAGCTCGTTGGTACTCTTTATCGGTGTATCATCCAGTTTCATGATCTCATCATTTACGTCCAATCCTGCTTCGTACGATGAAGTGCCTTTCAGGGTATTGGTAGCAATGGCCAGTTTCCCAAGCTCATTGATTTTTGTAGTAATACCAAAATAGGGTTTGCCCTCTGCGGATCTGGCCAGTTCATAACCTGCTTTGGCAAACAACGATGCATAGTCGATGGCTTCATGCCCCATGATATATTTACTGAAAAAACTTTCTGCAAACCCTGCCTCACTCACAGATGCCAGTGTTTCCTGCATAGTGGCAAGTGTGTAAGGGGTCTCTGTTTTACCAAAACGCTTCCACATGGCCTGCATATAAACATCCAGTGATTTATGAAAACGCGTTTGTAATTCCAGGTCCAGTGCCAATGCAATTGCAGCACCATAACTATAATAAGAAGTAAACATATTATCATAGTTGGTTTTATCGATCGAAACACCAGCATCTACAAATACGGCATGGTTACTGGACTGAACAGGAGAGTAGCCAACTGCCCCCGGTGTATTGATCCTGGCATTGATCAATGTTGCCATCACCTGCTGATAATTGGCATCATTGCTTAGTCCGGCACGTGCCAGCAGTAATTCTCCATAGTATTGCGTAAAACCTTCTGCAAACCACAGTTCATGGCTCATATTGCTTTTCTCAAAATTGAAAGGCTCCAGGGTTTTGGGCCTGATGCGCTCCACATTCCAGTTATGAAAATATTCATGTGAAAAAACTTCCTGCACAGCAACTGAATAAAACGGATCTATCGGCGCGGTGATCATGGTTGAATTGCGGTGTTCCATCCCGTCGAACTGCACAAAAGGATTTACGCTGGCAATAAACGTATAGGTGCCGTGGTCATACACCGGAAACTCGCCATACACCGCTTTGGCTTCCTGTACAATTCTTTTAACCCTGCCGGCCAGCTCATCTGCCTCCGGATCTGTAGCAGATGATTCGAGGGCAATGCGCATGGTAAAATGTTTTCCATCAGGGTTGCTGATATCCCATTGCCTGAATTTAAGATCGCCTATTTTAGTGGGACTATCCATAAAATACTGTAGTCCCGGTGCCGTAAAATGATTGGGGGCACCCTCTGGTACAAGCTGCGTAGCGATCACCCCTTTGTTCTCTTTGGGAATCTCAAAACTGATCTCAACCGGTGCATCATCCATTCCCTTCATCCACATAAAAACAGCGGGCATATTCAGGTGGATACTTTCAGGATCAATGGAAGCGTATGTCCCATCCGCATGATTGCCATATAAGGTATAACTGATGGTAATATTGCCCTTGTGCCTGGGTACTTCATAGCTGTCACCGTCAACCCTGTTGATCTCCAAAG
>CBHRAM010000270.1:0-5274 GCA_966076165.1 uncultured Chitinophagaceae bacterium | reverse complement strand
GCTTCCATTGCGGATGAACTCCGGAAATACAATACCATCAATATGCAGCCAAACCAGAGAATAGTGTTTACACTGGGAATATAGATCTGCCCTTTTAACTCACTGGGTTGTCTTACCGTAACCCTGGGCCAGAAATTCAAGTTCATGGCTTCACAGATCAATGTAAAGGAACCACTGATCAATGCCTGCGATGCAATAATAGTGGCTGCTGTGGCTATTAAGATGCTGGGCAATAAGAACCAGTTGGGCATCATTTCAAAAAATGGATTGATGCCATTGAGGGCCGGTATGTTTTGATGCATGATCCAGGTGGCCTGTCCTGCATAGTTCACCACCAGGCTTAGTTTTACCAATAGCCAGGTAATGCGGATATTTTTAATACCGCAATGTCCAAGATCGCTGTACAATGCTTCTGCACCGGTGGTACATAAGAATACAGCACCCAGTAACCAGAAGCCATGCGGATAATGTGCCAATAGTTCGTAACCGTAATAGGGACTGAACGCTTTCAAAACATCCGGATGCTGCAAGATCTGAATCCCGCCAAATACAAATAACATAGAAAACCAGATCAGCATAATTGGGCCAAACGTTTTACCGATCGCCTGTGTGCCAAAACGCTGAAAGAAAAATAAGGAAGAGATAATGGCAATTACAATCCCGATAGTAAGTGTATTGCCGGGTACAATGATCTTCTCCAGGCCGCTAACGGAGTTTAAACCCTCAATAGCGGATGCTACAGATATAGGTGGTGTGATAATGCCATCTGCCAGTAGGGTAGTGGCACCAAGAATGGTAGGTATCACTAAATATTTACTATAACGTCGTACTAATGCATATAAAGAAAATACACCCCCTTCTCCCTGGTTATCTGCCCGTAAAGTGAGAACGATATATTTAAGGGTGGTTTGAAAGACCAAGGTCCAGAAAATGAGGGATACGCCACCATACACAAGTATCGGTTCAATCGCTCTTTCTCCTACTACTGCTTTTAAAACATATAGTGGACTGGTGCCAATATCTCCATAAATGATGCCTAAGGCCACTAATAACGAGGCAATAGTTACCCTGTTCAAACTTTTTTCATTTGATTTCATGCGTAAAAATTAATATGTGTGCTGGATTATTCTGTGCCGGTAAAGCGGTACCCAACACCTGATTCGGTAAGGATATATTCCGGTCGGTTCGGGTCTTTTTCTGTTTTTTTTCTGAGCTGCGCAATAAATACCCGCAGGTATTGTAACTGATTGATATAACCCGGCCCCCAGACTTCTCTTAGCAGATATTGATGCGTTAATACCTTTCCTTCATTTTTTACAAACAACGAGAGCAGTGTATATTCAGTAGCCGTCAATTTCAGTATTTCATTATTTTTCTTCACTATCCGCGCAACCAGATCCACCTGAAGTGTACCAAAATTCAGAACCGGTGTATTGCTTTCAGTAAGGGCGCCACGAAGTGCGGACCGTATTCTCGCAACCAATTCACCGGTACGAAAAGGTTTTACGAGATAGTCATTCGCGCCGTTATCGAGTGCTTTTACAATATCCTCCTCGCTGCTTATTACAGAAAGGATAATAATGGGGCCGGTATACCATTCTCTTAATTTTTGAAGAACTGAATGCCCACTTTCATCGGGTAATCCCAGATCAAGCAATACCAGGTCCGGTGGGTGATTCGCAACCCTGATCAAACCCTCTTTGGCAGTTGCGGCCTGGCTTACCAGATAGCCATTGCTCTCTAATGTGATCTCAAGCAGTTTTCTTATCTGCATTTCATCATCAATAATCAGTATGTCCGCTTGATTACTCATTTTTCAGGTTTTGTAAATAGGAAGTTTCGGTACTCATCTCAATAATGAATCTGGTGCCACCGGTTGAACGGTTCTCCAATCTTACAGTTCCACCCTGGGCTTCAGTAAAACCCTTTACAATCGATAAACCCAGTCCGGTACCTCCTGCTGCAGAATTCTTCAATCTGTAAAACTTATCAAAAACATATGGGATCTCTTCTTCGGGGAAGCCTTTGCCATCATCTTCAATGATCAATTCAAGTACATCGGCATGCATATTGGCTATTACATCAATCCTGGTTCCCGGTTCTGTATAAAGAACAGCATTATTTAAAAGATTGTAGAGTACCTGTTCCAGCATGCCTTCATCCAATTTACATAATGGCATATTGGGGTTGATATTAACAATGATCTTCTGTGACACAGTATTCTCTTCGATTCTTTTGATCACGTGGTAAACAAGTTCATTGATATCACACCAGTCTTTTTTGGGTTGAATGAAACCGGTTTCCAATCGCGACATGTTCAACAGGTTGTCTACCTGTCTGTTCAATCGAAAAGAAGCTTTGGCAATTTCGCCGATCAGTTCATTACGGTTTTGTGGGGTTAGCCTTTCATTATTATCCTGAAGATTATCTGTTGCACCAATAATGGCAGCGATCGGTGTGCGCAATTCATGGGATAAAGAATTAAACAAGGTAGTATATAGTTTAACCGTATGTATTTTTTCTTCTTTCAGCCTCGCAACTTTCTCTATCTGGCGGATCTTAAAAGTCAATACGCCACTTATCAGTGCCACTACAAAATACATTAACAGTAAAATACTGTCTTCCGATGACCCTACCTGAAATGTAAAAAAAGGAGGTATGAAAAAGAAATCCCAGATCATCGCACTGAGTACTGCGGCAAGTAAAACCGGAATAATATCAAAGAACATGGCAATCAGTGACACTGTTACCAATAAGATAAAACCAATGACGCGGTAGCCCACATATGACGAAAAGGTATGACAAACAGCTGCGGTGGCACAAACCAATACGATGCTCAACAGCACCTGTTTTGTTTTACTGATCGTATTGATGAATAGTGTGTTCATATATCTGTAATACAGTACAAAATTAGACTGTGGGATATAAGTAAGAAATCAAATGTAGATGGGATTATATAAAGATTTTATAAAGAGTTACGCACCGGAGCTATGGAACAAAACAGGGTTCCTGGCCAATCTGATAAAATTGAGGGGCCGAAAACGGGTAAGCTGACAATATTTGACCCTTATTTGCGTTAGAAGTGTGCAAATAAGACCTACATGTCGCTACAAACATTGATCGATTTTCTTGAGCCGGTAAACATAGCCCGGATCTCCAATGATGAAGGATTTAAGGATACACAGCTGGGTAAACATATTACGGTTTACGATGAATCATTCCCGGATATCAGTGCAGCAGATATGGTACTGGTGGGTTGTGGAGAAATGCGGGGCGCCGGGGTCCAGTTTACCAATACCGGTTCACCGGATGCGATCAGGGCCGAATTCTATAAACTCTTTCACTGGCATACCGAAGTAAATGTGGCCGATCTGGGTAATGTGAAATGCGGAGCAACTTTACAGGATAGCTATGCCGCCCTCAGAACGGTTGTACGGGAACTGATCGATCAGAAGAAAAAAGTGATCATCATCGGCGGCTCACATGATAATACTTTTGCACAATACCAGGCTTATGGTTCCATCGATCAGATCATTGACGCTACCTGTGTAGATTCCCGTATCGATCTGGATATGGATAGTTTGCTTCCGGCAGATAATTTTTTAGTAGAGATGTTTACCGGTGTACCCAATCACCTCAAACATTATACGCATATCGGTTTCCAGAGTTATTTCATGCACCCGCATATGCTCGAAACCATCCATAAACTCGGATTCGATTGTTTCCGCGTAGGTAAAGTAAAAGAAGCTATAGAAGAAATGGAACCTCCTATCCGAAATAGTGATATGTTCAGTTTTGATATGGCGGCTATTCAGTATGCCCATGCACCTGCTAATCATATTACGCCAAATGGGTTTACCGGAGAAGAAGCCTGTACGCTTATGCAGTATGCAGGAATGAGCCACACCTGCAGCAGCATCGGTATCTATGGATACATCCCCGAACAGGACCAGCACGAACTCACAGCCAAACAGATCTCACACATGCTCTGGTATGTAATGGACGGGATCCATAAAGGAAAGAGCGAAGCCACGCTCGATAACCGATCAGCCTTTGACGAATTTACCCTCGCATTTGCAGAAGTTGAAACCGTTTTTCTCCGCAGCAAACGCACCGGCCGCTGGTGGATGCAATTACACGACGGTAAATATGTTGCCTGCAGTTATTATGATTATTTAACAGCCAGTAAGAATGATATTCCGGAGAGATGGATGAGAGCGGTGGAAAGAAGTTAGACAAACCCGACCCCCAGCCCCCTGAAGGGGGAGTTAATATTGTTATCTTAAAAAGAAAAGCAGTTCATTTCGTGAACTGCTTTTCTTTTTTGTATTTCTTCCTTAGCTCCCCTTTCAGGGGGCTGGGGGGTGAATTACCAGATCCTTGTCCGCTTGTCTTTCGCCTTATACATCGCATCCCCTTCCTTCACACCAAACGCATCATACCAGGCATCGATATTGGTTACCGGTGCATTGGCCCTGTGTTCGCCGGGAGAGTGCGGGTCTGTTTTGATCAGGTTCTGTGCGGTTTCCGGTAAAGTATTATTTCTCCAGATCTGTGCCCAGCTTAAGAAGAAACGCTGCTGTGGTGTAAAACCATCAATCTTTTTACCTTTCTTGAATTGTTCTGTTTTGGTAAAAGCCTCATACGCCATACTTAGACCACCGAGATCAGCCAGGTTCTCGCCTAAAGTTAATTCACCTTTTACGTGCACGGTATCCAGTACGGTTAAAGCATTGTACTGAGCCACCACTTCATTGGCTTTGGCTTTGAATTTATCGGCATCAGGTTTGGTCCACCAGTCTTTCAGGTTACCAACGGCATCAAACTGTCTGCCCTGGTCATCAAAACCATGTGTCATTTCATGGCCGATCACGGCAGCAATCCCACCATAGTTCACCGCATCATCCGCACCGAAATCAAAGAATGGAAACTGTAAGATCCCGGCCGGGAAAGTGATATCATTGCTCGAAGGATTGTACGATGCATTGATCGTTGGCGGTGTCATGCCCATCTCTTTCCGGTCAACAGGTTTGCCCATGCGGCCTACATTATAATTATAGAACCAGGTACTGGCTTTGCGTACATTACCAAAGAAATCATCTTTGGAAGCAGTAACCCCGTCATAGGTTCTCCATTTATCAGGATAGGCGATCTTCTTTGCAATTGCATTCAGTTTCTCTAAAGCCTTGGTCTTGGTTTCGGCACTCATCCAGTCAAGGCGTTTGATCCGCTCTGCAAAAGTGGCCTGCAGGTTATCTACCATCTTCACCATAT
>CBHRAM010000269.1:0-5283 GCA_966076165.1 uncultured Chitinophagaceae bacterium | reverse complement strand
TATCGACCTCACCGGCATGGACAAATTCTTTGATCCCTTTCAATGGACGATCGACCTAAGGGCTGAGATCATAGAGAAAACGCAACTGCCTATCTCATTCGGATTGGCCACCAATAAAATGGTAGCTAAAATTGCCACGGATGAAGCAAAGCCCAATGGTTATCTTTTTGTTCAACCCGGTATGGAAAAAGAATTCCTGGCACCCTTGCCGGTAAATAAATTTTCGGGAGTGGGCGAGCATCTGTTTCAATCATTGAAAGCGATGTGTATTCATACGATCCGCGACCTGAGTGAAACACCGGTAGAACTGCTTGAAAAGAAATTGGGTAAGTCCGGAGCTGATCTCTGGAAAAAATCACAGGGACTGCATTTTGGGGAAGTGCATGCTTATCATGAAGCCAAATCGATCTCAACTGAAAATACGTTTGAAGAAAACAAGGCCGACACTGAATTTTTGCTGAGTGAATTGGTGAGAATGACGGAAAAGATTGCTTATGAGCTGCGGCAGGATCAGAAATTGACGGGATGTATTGCTGTAAAGATCCGCTACCCCGATTTTGAGACCACTTCCCGCCAGACCACTATTGATTATACCCTGCGTGATGATGAGCTGATACCCGTGGCCATCGATCTGTTCCATAAACTTTACCGGAAAGGACAACCGGTAAGGCTACTCGGTGTCAGGTTAAGCGAACTCACCAATCATCCGGTACAGGCCAGCCTGTTTGATGATGCCGAAAAAAAGAATAACCTGTACAAGGCAATTGATGAAGTAAAGAATAAATTTGGGAAAGCATCGCTAAAAAAAGCAAGAACAGTAGCCACGGTAAAACGGACGGGAGAATAAGCTATAATATTGGGTATCAATCGATATCGGCCTATACTTTGGTACATCATCTTAGTCCATTAAAACATCCGTTCTATCGCAGAAAAAAAATAGTCTACCGATTTAATAGGAAACACTTATTTTTGACCCTCAAAACAAAATCTATGAGTTTACGATTAGGGGATATTGCCCCCAACTTTAAAGCACAAACCTCTGCAGGTGAAATTGATTTTTATGAATACTTAGGCACCGGCTGGGGAGTATTGTTCTCCCATCCGGCTGATTATACACCGGTCTGTACCACGGAATTGGGTAAAACCGCTGCTTTGCAGGGAGAGTTTGCCAAGAGAAATGTAAAAGTACTGGCATTAAGCGTTGACAGCCTCGAAAAACACAAAGGCTGGATCGGTGATATCAACGAAACCCAGCATGTAACGGTTGATTTCCCCATCATTGCGGATGAAGATAAAAGCATCGCTCATGCTTATGGTATGATCCACCCCAATGCATCGGAAACCTTTACCGTTCGTTCTTTGTTCATCATCGGGCCCGATAAAAAAGTGAAATTGATGATCACCTATCCTGCTTCAACTGGCCGTAACTTTTTTGAAGTATTGCGTGTGATCGATTCACTGCAATTGACTTCGGGTTATAGTGTAGCTACACCGGCTGACTGGAAAGAAGGCGAAGATGTAATAGTAGTACCGGCAGTAAGCACAGAAGATGCCATTAAGAAATTCCCGAAAGGCGTGAAAGTGGTAAAACCTTACCTGCGTTATACCCCACAGCCTAATAAATAATAATAAAGCAAGCAATCGTTTTATTTTTTTGTACTTGTTCCGGCCCCGATATCTATCGGGGCTTTTTGTTTTACGGGTTTTGAATGTTCTTATTATCTTACCGTAAAATAAACCGTATGAAAAAGCTGTTTCTCCTTCTGCTGGCTGCCTGTTTATTGCATATCGGGTTTGCCCAGCGAACCATTATCCATTGTGGCCAGTTGATCGATGTAAAGAATCTGCAGGTATTGAAAGAGATGTCTGTGATCATCGATGGCAATAAGATCGCTGATGTGCAGAAAGGCTATACTGCAGCGTCTGCAGGCGATAAGATCATTGATCTGAAGAATAAAACCGTAATGCCCGGCCTGATAGATATGCATGTGCATATGGAGAGCGAGACCAATCCCAACAACTACCTGAATGGCTTTACCTGGAACCCATCCGATTATGCATTTCAATCCGTTGTATTTGCAGAACGTACACTGATGGCGGGTTTTACCACTGTTCGTGACCTGGGTGGTACAGGCGCCAATATTTCCTTACGCAATGCCATCAACAAAGATTGGGTGAAAGGCCCGCGTGTGTATACAGCCGGAAAATCTATCGCCACAACCGGCGGCCATGCAGACCCCACCAATAATTACCGCAAAGACCTGATGGGTGACCCCGGCCCGAGAGAAGGGGTGGTAAATGGTGTAGAGGATTGTGCCAAAGCCGTTCGTCAACGTTACAAAGAAGGTTCTGACCTGATCAAAATAACCGCAACAGGTGGCGTATTAAGTATGGCAAAAGACGGTAGCGGTGCACAGTTTACCGAGGAAGAGGTTAAAGCGATCGTGGCTACAGCAAAAGACTATGGTTTTAAAGTAGCGGCTCACGCACACGGTGCAGAAGGCATGAAACGTGCCGTATTGGGTGGCGTAAGTTCTATCGAACACGGAACCTATATGAGTGAGGAAGTAATGCAGCTGATGAAAGAAAGAGGTACGTATCTGGTTCCCACGATCATTGCCGGAAAATCTTCTGCAGACTCCGCAAAGAAACCGGGTTATTATCCCGAGATCGTTCGGGCCAAAGCCCTGGTAGTAGGTAATTTTATTCAAGCCACATTTGCCAAAGCCTATAAAGCCGGTGTAAAAATTGCTTTCGGAACAGATGCCGGTGTGTATGCCCACGGTAAGAACTGGATGGAATTTGTTTATATGACAGAAGCCGGAATGCCCATACTGGAAGCCATCCGCTCCGCTACGTTAAGTGCATCTGATCTGTTAGGCGATGATCGTTTAGGATTGATCGCAAAAGATAAACTGGCAGATATTGTTGCTGTAGACGGTGACCCTACAAAAGATGTAAATAGTATGGGTAGGGTCAAGTTTGTGATGAAGAACGGCGTGGTGTATAAAAACGAGTAAGTAACTGGTATACTGCGTTTACTTTAACTGGCCTGCCGCCCATTCAGTTGCATAACGGGCTTTCTGATATTTAATGGTCAGTTCGATCTGCTTCTGCATCGACTCAACCAGTTTTATTTCACGGCTGTTTACCAGAAAAAGTGAACTTTCGCCCTGAGAAAGCTTCAATTCTTCATTACGGAGAAGTAATGTATAATTCTGATAAAGGTTGCGGGCAGTAATGAGCTGGCTGGCTAATTGCCTGCATTCATTACTGTAAGCCGCTATCTTATTGTTCGTTTCCTGTTTTTTTAATAAGAAGGCAAGCTCCGTTTCTTTTAATTTCAATTTCGCTTTTTGATAATTACCCCTTTCTTCTCTAAGAAATAAAGGAAGCTTTAGTGCCAGTCCCCATTTATAGTTATTCTGTACATACACAGGATCGATACTTTTCAGCAGATCATATTCTTTATACAGCAGGTTTGTTTTTACAGAGAAATAGGGTAATAAGTTTTGGGACTTTAATTTTCTATCTAATTCCAATATTTTTAATTTATACGTATAGGATAACAGCATAGGATTATACAAGGACGACCGTTCTATGAGTTCTTCCTTGGTTAAGAGTTCTGACAGGGCTACAGTGCTTAAGGTGTCGGGCCTGTAAGATTCAGGTAGCTGGCGGGGAACATTGCCTTCCTGCCATAAGAAGTTCGAAAGTTCCCATGATGCGTTCGTTAATTTGATCTGAGCCTCGGCCATACTCTGCTGGTATTGCTGCACCTGGGTAAACGCCTCTATCGTGTCCATTACCGACCTGTCGCCATTTTGAAAGGCAACCCTTACCAGGTGTAATCTTTTTTTTGCCACTTCCAGAAAACCGGCATACACCTTTGAAAGTTCATAGTTGCCGGCCCATTGCCAATAACTTGTATAGGCTTCAAACAGAAGATTGTTGAGCATTTGCAAACGTTCCTGTTCGCTTTGCTCCTGGTAGATCCTGGCCTGTCGTAAAAAAGTTCTGCGCTTATCTGTTACCAAACCCCTTGCCAGCGGTAGTTCAATTCCCAGATAACTGCTTTTGCCTTTCGAAGTTTCGGATGATAAATAATCTCCGCCGTTATTTTCAAAACCGGTTTTCAGGTCACCTACCGGCAGGGGTATGATCACTTCCGGGTTTGTATAATTATAATAATGTTTACCGTCAAAGGTTTTACGGGAAGCGTCTATTTCCAATACCGGATCAAAATTTCCTTTGGCAGAAAGCAGCTCAGCCTCGGCCATCGTAACCAATATACCCGCCTGTTTGGCAACCGGGTGAAATCCTTTTACCTGTTCAATAAAATCCTTTACTCCAAAAATTTTCTTATCATTTACCTGGGCATAGCTATGGCTAATACCTGATATAGACAGGACGAATATCATTATCCAACGGAAGGGCTGTTTTAAAAACAGATGCGGGCCGGTCATTTTCCTTCTTTGTTTTTAGATTCAACTTTAGCTGTATAATAATCTGGTGGGAATCCATTGATATTCCTCCATAACTCATAATAAACGGGTACATCTTTCAGTAAGGCAATGCCGCTGGCCCCACTGCCTATACGTAATTGTGCGGGCCATTTTCGTTCAATGGGGTCTTCGGTTACCAATATGCGGAATTTTCCATTTGCGCCAGTTGCTGATTCAATGGCCACCACTTTGCCGGAAAAGGTTCCGTAACTGTTATCCGGCCATCCGCTGAATATAATTGCGGGGAAGCCATCAAATACAAAACGCACTTTCTGTCCTTTATTGATCAAAGGAAGATCCACCGGCTCAATAAACAATTCTACTGCATATTGCATAGTGTCAGGCACAATTTCAACAGCCATTTCTCCTTCTTTCAGCATTTCTCCGATACCTGCTTTTTTTGCCCTGACTACCTGGCCACTTTGGGGAGCCCGAATATAATAGAGCTGGTTTCGGGCATCATAATTTGCCAAAGCATTCTGTAATTTGGCAACCTCTGCACCTGTAGAAGCTGCTGCAGATAGTGCGCCCAGTTTTTCTCCTTCCGCTTTGGCAATTTTATCGCGATAATCCTGCTCTGTACTGTTCTTTTCCATTTGCAGACTGATCAATTCTTGTCGTGATTGTTTGTATTTATTTTCAGTGCCGGTTTTCTTGGCCAAACCGTTTTGAAAATTCACTTTTCGTTTTTCAAATTCAGAGAGCGATATGGCTCCGCTGTCGAGCATTATTTTTGCTGCATCTATCTGTCTTTTGTAAACGGCCAGTTCGTTGTTTA